>NZ_JBFUIU010000127.1:0-15790 GCF_056401695.1 Variovorax sp. P4_D9 | reverse complement strand
GGCGCGTTGGGGTCCGTGCGCACAAGCAGCTCCTGCCAGTCGGACAGATGACCGTGGCTGGTCCAGATCTTGGAGCCGTTGACCACCAGGTGGTCGCCCTCGATGTGGGCGCGAGTGCGCAGACTGGCCAGGTCGGAGCCGGCGTTGGGCTCGGAAAAGCCCTGGCACCACACCACCTCTCCTTGCAGGATCTTGGGCAGATGGAAGCGCTTCTGTTCCTCGGTACCGCGCGCGATGAGTGTCGGGCCGCCATGGTTGAGGGCCACGAAGCAGAGGTGGTTGTCCGGCGCGCCGGCGCGTGCGTACTCCTCGTACCAGATCAGCTGGCGCACCAGGGAAAGGCCCAGGCCTCCGTATTCCTTGGGCCAGGACACACCGGCCCAGCCGCCTTCGAATTGCTTGCGCTGCCAGCCGGTGTCATAGGCGCGCAGCGGCTCTCCTGCGTGGGGGCGGCGTTCCTTTGGGAGGTTGTGCCGCAACCAGGCGCGGGCGTCGTCGCGGAATACCTTGTCTTCTTGGGTGAAGTGGAGATCCATGCTGGCTCCGAGTGTTCGGTCTCTAGGAATGCTCGCCAGGAAGGCCTAGCGTTTGGAAAGTTGATGATCTATCAGTTCCAAAGATACCAGAAAAAAGCTGCGATTTGTCAATAATTCGGGCTTGTATGTAGCAAATTTACGAGCTAGAAAAGTCGCTGAAGGCTATTGAAAACTGACACAATGTAAATTACCATGATGGGGAATCAAGTGGATGGGCGTGCTCGACGGGGCGCCTGTCCTAGCTGCCCGAGAGGGTTTCACCGGATCACTCCATGTCAGACATGTCCACGACCGCAGGCTTGCGGGCGCATCTCTCTGAGGTTTTTTTTCTGAATCCCAAGGCAGTAGCGGTTGAGACCGCCGCGGGCTCCTTTACCTGGGGCGTCTTGGCGGCGGCGGGCGACGAACTCGAAGCACTGCTGGTGCGTGCGGGCGTCGACCGCTCGGCGCCCGTGGGCTGGGTGGCGCGCAACCGGGCGGCGTCGGTGGCGGCTTTCGCTTCGCTGGTGAGGTACGGCCGCATGGTGGTGCCRCTTCGTCCGAACCAAGCGCCGGCTGCGTTCTGCGAGGAGCTGGGTGCGCAGCGCCTTCAAGCGGTCGTCGGCGATGCGGACGACTGGGCCATGCCCGGCGTGGTCGAAGCGGCCGCAGCCGCCGGCAGCGCCGGCTTTGCGGTGACCGGCGACAAGGCTCTGCAGGTGGCCGTAGTGCCAGGCTTGACCCAGGTCGGCCCGGCGCCCCACCGCGCGCCCATGCCCGGTTACGTGCTGGAGCGCTTGACCAGCGGCACGACCGGCGCGCCCAAGCGCATTCCCGTGATGGAAGACGTGCTTTTGCCTTCGCTGCGTTCTGGAGAGCAAAAGAGCAGTGGTGCGGATGGGCCCTTGCGCCTGAAGACCTCGCCCGCCCTCCTGTTCARGCCCTTCAGCCATGCCGGCGGACTGTTCGGCCTGCTGCTGGCTCTGTACCAGGCCCGTCCGGTGGTGCTGTTCGAGAAGTTCGTCGCGCAGGACTGGGCACAGGCGGTGCACCGCTACCAGCCAAAGTCTGCCAGCCTTGTGCCCGCCATGATCCAGATGATCATGGAGGAACAGATCCCGCCGGAATGGCTGAAGTCGCTGCGCGGTATCCGTTCTGGCACGGCACCGCTGGACCCGCAGGTGCAGGAGGCCTTCGAGGCCCGCTATGGCGTGCCTATCCTCGTTGACTACGGTGCGGCCGAGTTCATCGGCGGCGTGGCGGGCTGGACGCTGGCCGACCACAAGGCTTTCTCGAAAAACAAGCGCCGCAGCGTGGGCCGCCCGCGTTCGGATGTGTTCCTGCGGGTGGTGTCGCCCGAATCAGGCGAGGTCTTGCCCGCCGGGCAGATCGGCATTCTGCACATCAAGTGCGATCGCTTCGGTCCCGACTGGTTCAAGACCAATGACCTGGCGCTGATTGACGAGGACGGCTTCCTATTCCTGCATGGCCGGGCAGACGAYGCCATCAACCGCGGCGGCTTCAAGATCTTGCCCGACGAAGTGGCCGATGTCCTGCGCCGTTATCCCGGCGTGCGCGATGTGGCCGTGGTARGCGCGCCAGATGCCCGCCTCGGCCAGGTGCCGGTGGCCGCCATCGAGATGAAGCCCGGCGAAGTGCCGCCCGATGTCAAGGCGCTCGAGAACTTCGCGCGCGAGCACCTGACGGCTTACATGATTCCCAAGACCTTTCACTTCATCGCCGAGTTGCCCCGCACCGCCTCGATGAAGGTGAGCCGACCCGAGTTGAAGAAACTCCTGGGTTTCTAGAACGGAGACAAGATGACTAGCTATTCGACCCTCTTGGTGGACATCGTCGACGGCGTGGCCACCATCACCCTGAACCGACCCGACAAGCTCAACTGCTTCAACCGGACGATGGTCCTGGAGTTCCGCCGGCTGTGGGGCGAGCTGCGGACCGACCCGGCGGTGCGGGTCTGCGTGCTGCGTGCTGCGCCCGGGCGGGCCTTCTGTTCCGGTGTCGACGTGAAGGAAGGTTGGCGTGCGCCGGGCGAAGAGGATGCTCCCTTTGACCAAGATGACCCGGGCGAATGGCTTGGCCCCAAGAGCAACAAGGTTTGGAAGCCGCTGATCGTGGCCGTGCACGGCATGGCCGCCGGTGGCGCCTTCTATTGGCTCAACGAGGCCGACATCGCCATCTGCTCCGATGACGCCACCTTCTTCGACCCGCACTTGAAGTTCGGCAAGATATCGGCGGTGGAGCCGATCGGCTCGATGGGACGGATTCCGCTGCAGGAGATCACCCGGATGGTGCTGCTGGCGGATGCCGAGCGTATCAGCGCGCAGACGGCCTTGCGTATCAGCCTGGTCACTGAAGTGACCTCACCCGAGAAGCTTTGGGCCCGCGCCGCGGAGTTGGCCGCGCAGATCGCGTCACGTCACCCCGTCGCGGTGCAGGGCTCCATCCGAGCCATCTGGGAAGCGCAGAGCCTGCCCCGCGCTCAGGCCGTGAGCAATGCCTTGAAGTACATCCAGATCGGCAAGCCCATCGCGACCGAGATCAAGCCCGACACTGTCAAGGGAGGCGAATGGGTGTTGCGCTGATCAGGCGCCAGGGCCTGCAGCGGAGCTTGGCATGAAGCCCGGCCAGATGCCTGACGACGGCGCCGAGGACCTTGTTCATCCGGCTGGAGAAGCCGGGCTGGAAAAGGCCGGAAGCACCGTGCATCTGGAGGACGCCGCGCCCTTGGTGTCCCGCTGGCTTCCTGTGGCGCTAGCCAGCGCCCTGTTCATGGACCTGCTGGACTCGGCGGCGCTGGGCACGGCCCTTCCGACGCTCGCGAGGGAGTTCCATGCCGACATCCTAGACCTCAAGCTGGCGCTGACCGCCTACCTGCTGACGATGGCGGTGTTCGTCTCGGCCAGCGGCTGGCTCGCCGACCGTTTCGGCGCGCGCCGTGTCTTCGTCAATGCACTAAAGATCTATCTGCTCGGCTCCATATGCTGCGGGCTTTCAAGCTCCGTGCCGGAGTTGGTGGCGGGGCGCGTGATCCAGGGTTTCGGCGGCGCGATGATGACGCCTGTCGCACGGCTCATCGTCGTGGCCTCGACGCCGCGAGAAGGTCTGGTCAAGGCACTCAATGCCTTTACCATTCCGGCGATCATCGGGCCGCTGCTGGGCCCGCCGCTGGCCGGTCTGCTGCTGAATGTCGCCAGCTGGCGCTGGATTTTCTTCATCAACCTGCCTGTGGGCCTAATCGGCGTGTGGGCTGTATTGCGCTTGGTACCGCGGCTGCGCCACCCCCATCCCGGGCGTTTCGACCTGCGCGGCTTCCTGCTGGCCGGCGGCGCGATCATCGGTTTCGTCTGCCTGGCCGAGGTGTCGGGTACCGCCATCGTGCCCTGGCCTTGGGCACTCGGATTGGCCTTGGTGGCGGTGGCCTGCGCGGTGGCCTTCGTGTTCCATGCACGCCGGATGGATCGGCCCGTGCTGGACCTGAGCCTCCTGGGCCGGCGCACCTTTGGCACCAGCATGCTCGGCGCCACGGTGCTGCGCCTGGGCTTCGGTGCCACGCCGTATCTGGTGCCGATGCTGCTGCAGGTGGGCCTGGGATGGACGCCCTTGCAGGCCGGTTCGGTGATGGTCTGCATGATGGTGGGTTCGGCGGTGGCTCGTTTCGGTGGCGCACTAGCGGTGCGCCACGTGGGCTTTCGCGCGACCTTGATTGTCACCGGCCTTGCTGCGGCAGTTTTCACTGCAGTGCCCGCCTTATTCAAGCCAGCCACGCCGGTGTGGATGATCGGCGCAACCCTGCTGGTGCTCGGCTTTGCTCGAGCCAGTCATTTCGTGGCAGCCTCGCCGCTGACCTATGCCGAGGTGTCGCCAGGGGAGGTGAGCAGGGCCTCGACGCTGTCCACCGTGATCCAACAACTGGGCCTGAGCATGGGTGTCAGCCTGGCGGGCATTACCTTGGCATGGTCCTCATCCGATGGCATGACCCTGTCAAGCTTTGCCGCGCCTTTCCTGGTGTTGGGCGTGTTTGCCTTGCTTACCGCGCCTATCTACGCGCGCCTGACCCCGAACGAGGGTCAGCACATGCGCGGCTCGGTCTGACCCGGCCCGCCCCAACACCATATCGAAGAGAACCCGCATGACCGAAGCTACCACTGAAGCCGACGCCAGTACCAACGAGGCGCACGTGCTGTTCTCACGCCGCGAAGGCAAGGTGCTGTTCTTGACGCTGAACCGGCCCGAGCGGCTCAACGCCCTCACGCCCGAACTGCACGCGCAACTGCGCGCGGCCGTCGAGGCAGCCGCGCATGATCGCAGTGTCACGGCGCTGGTGCTTACCGGTGCCGGGCGGGCTTTCTGCTCAGGGGGCGACATGAACAGTGGCGGCCGGCGCGGCGCCGAGCGCCTCGGCCTGGAAGAGCGCGCCGATGAGTTGCGTCATCACGCCGAGACCGTGCGTCTGCTGCATCAGATGCCCAAGCCGACAATCGCCATGATCAACGGTGCGGCGGCCGGTGCCGGGCTCGCTCTGGCGCTGGCTTGCGACTTGCGCATCGCGGCCAATGATGCCGTCCTGCGTACGGCCTACGCCAATGTGGCCCTGTCCGGCGATCTGGGCATCAGCTGGTTCCTCACGCAGCTGGTCGGCCCAGCCAAGGCCCTGGAGCTGATGTACCTGGCCGACAAGATCGATGCACAGCAAGCATTGACCCTCGGTTTGCTCAACCGCATCGAGTCACCCGAAAGCCTGGCCGAGACCACGCTGGCGCTGGCCACCCGCCTGGCCGAAGGGCCCGGCGTTGCGCTGCGCTACATGAAGCGCCACATCGCCCTCGCTACCCATGCGCCGCTGGAGGAAGTGCTCGACGCCGAGGCCTACGGCATGGCGCGTTGCGGCCGCACGCAGGACATCAAGGAAGCTGCGCTCGCCTTCCGCGAAAAGCGCGCTCCCCGATTCAGCGGCATCTGAGCCGCCACACTCTTTACTCATCAGGACACCCAACCATGGACAGCAACGACACCTCTGCCAGCCCCAGCGACAGCGCCGGCCGCATCACATCCGAAGACATCGAGCGTGCTAAGCAACAGATCGGCGTGCCAAAGTTCGCCTTCAACAAGCCTTACAACAGCCGGACTTCCTCCGACGTGCTGAGCCATTTTGCTTGGGCCTGCGGCGACGACAACCCCCTGTGGCACGACCGCGAGCAAGGCGGCAAGACCCGCTGGCGCGACCAGATCGGGTATCCGCTGTTCCTGCACTCCACTGGCACCAACCTCACGCCCAAGGCATCGCCCGAGCAGAAGGCCCTGTTCAAGGGCCTGTTCCGTGGCGTCGGCAAGTACTACACCGGCGTTGAATGGACATGGTGGCGCCCGATCTACCCGGACGAGCAGTTCTACGTCGAGCGCTTCACCTCGGATGTAAAGGTCAACGAGAAGTCCTCCTTCAGCGGAGGTGTGTCGGTGACCGAGGTCTATAGCGATCTGTGGATCGACCGCGCTGGCCTGCCCGTGGGCCGCCGCGAGGAAAGCTACCTCAGCGCAGAGCGCGAGGGCAGCAAGAAGGCCGGCCGCTATGCCAAAATCGAGCGTCAGACCTACACGCAGGACGACATCGCACGCATCGACGAGGTCTATGCCGGCGAACAGCGGCGCGGTGTCGAGAAGCGCTGGTGGGAAGACGTGTCGGTCGGTGACACCCTCACCCCCGTGGCCAAAGGGCCGCTCACCATGGTGGACGTGATCTCCATGCACATGGGCCTGGGCCTGAGCAGCAGCGGCATCGGCCCTTTGCGCTACAACTGGGCGCAGCGCCAGCGCATGCCTGCCTTCTTCGTGCCCGATCGTTTTGGCGTACCCGACGTCGTGCAGCGCGTGCACTGGGATCACGACCGCGCACAGGAACTGGGCCTGCCCACCTCCTACGACTATGGCCAGATGCGCACTAGCTGGTTGATCCATCTGGTGGCCAACTGGATGGGCGACGACGCCTGGCTGTGGAAGCTGAATTGCCAATCCCGCGCCTTCAATTTCATGGGCGATGCGACCATCTGTTCGGGCACCGTGATCGACAAGCGGGTGGAGGGCGAACACCACGTGGTGGAACTGCAGCTTGCCGGCACCAATCAGCGTGGCGAAGTCACCGTGCCCGGCACTGCCACGGTGATTCTGCCCAGCCACACCAGCGGCGCGGCCTTACTGCCCACACCACCGATGGCTGACCTTCGTCGCGGCGCGCGCATGCTGCAATCGGCGGCGGACCGTGTTAGAGCGCCGCGGTGAAGCGTTCACAGCAGAGGGCGCCAAGACCACGGCCATCTCACGGTGGGGTTCTTGGCGCCGTCGCTTTGCTGTGGCACTGAATTCTTTGATGCTGCGCYCACCACGCTGCGCATAGTCTTGGTGGTCGATGTCTCCAGCGCGGACGCGGTGAACCGAGTTGTTGCCGAGGTTCTGGCCGCTGGTGGCACGATCACCAGCGCGGCGTGCGTGGTAGGGGATGGAGGCTGTACACATCTTGCTGCACTGGTCCTCACGGCAATACATGGGAAGTGGTGTGAAGTGCGCGGCGAGGTTGCGCAGGCTGTTTCGAGGCGCCTTACGGCGCACCGTCTCCCGCGCGACCACGCTAGTGATGACCATGGCTGCAGGCACCGGACGAAGTCGTGTGGGTCTTCATTGCGCAGCACGGCGCAGATCAGATGTCCTCGAATATGCGTTGACTGGTTGGGGCGAGCGATCGCAGATGGGCCCGCTCGCCCACGCCGGTGCCCTCGCACACTGCTCAGGGTCTTCAAACTTGTCGATGTGCCTGACCTCAGGCGTGATGAGTATTTCCAACTGCGGATGTGGCCGCCCAGGTGCAGCGGATGCAGCAGAGGCAAGAGATTCAGGGACGACCATAGTTGCTTTGTTTTTCATCGCGCTTCAGAATGGCATGAAACTGACGCTTCATCATTTTTATATGACTATGCCACTGCTTCAACTTGAAATCAAAGGCGCCGTTGCGGTGCTTACCCTGAACCGCCCGGAAATGATGAATGCCTTGGGCTCGATCGGCGATGGCGAGACCATCCGCAAGATTTGCGAGCAGGTCGGGAGTGACCCGGCGATCCGCTGCGCGGTGCTCACGGGTGCGGGCCGCTCCTTTTCCGCGGGCGGCGACCTCAAGGCCATGCGCRCTGGCGAGGGTGCCTTCGGCGGCGGCGGCACGGCCATTCGCGAGAAGTACCGGCGTGAAATCCACATGCTCAGCCGGGCCTTCTACGAGATGGAGATTCCCCTGGTTGCGGCCGTCAACGGGCCGGCCATCGGCCTGGGCTGCGACATTGCCTGCCTGGCCGATGTGCGCATCGCTTCCGAGCAGGCACGCTTCGGCGTCACATTCCTCAAGGTGGGCTTGATTCCCGGAGATGGCGGCGCCTGGCTGCTGCAGCGTGTCGTGGGCTTCAGCCGGGCTTCGGAGATGCTCTACACCGGTGATGTGATCGATGCGCAGACCGCTGCCGAGTGGGGTCTGGTGAGCCGTGTTGTCCCGCATGAGCGCCTGCTTGAGGAGGCGATCGCGATGGCCGAGCGCATCGCCGCGCAACCGCCACATGCCCTRCGCATGGCCAAGGGTCTGCTGCGCCAAGGGCGCGACAGCTCCTATGCGGCGGTGATGGAGTTCTCGGCCGCAGCYCAGGGTCTGTGCCATCTCACCGAAGACCACCGCGAAGGCATTGATGCGGTACTCGAAAAACGCAAGCCTGCTTTCAAGGGCCGCTGATCCAAGAGCCGGCATCGCATGAAAAGGAATTCTTACACTCCCGATCCGGTTTCTTCCTCGCAGTGGTTCGCACTCGGCGTTCTGTCGCTGGTGTACATGCTCCACACTGTGGACCGCAACATTGTCTCGGCGGTGGTGGAGCCCATCAAGCGGGATTTCGCGCTGACCGATCGGGCCATGGGAGCGCTCAGCGGCCTGGCGCACGCGGTGGCGTTCGCAGTGGCAGTGCTGCCGATGGGCTGGGGGGTCGACCGCATGAACCGTATCCGCCTGCTGGCCGGGCTCCTGGCGGTGTGGAGCGGCATGACGGCACTCTCCGGTCTGGCGGGCAGTTACTGGGGCTTGTTGTTGGCGCGCAGCGGCGTCGGCGCGGCCGAAGCTGGCTCTTCGCCGGCCTGCATGTCCTTGATCTCGGATTTGTTCCCGCCCAGCCGCCGTGCCTCGGCCATCGGCATGTTCTACCTCAGCACGGCTTTTGGCACGGGGCTGGTGTTCCTGGTGGGGGCGGCGGTCGCGCACAACTTCGGCTGGCGCACCATGTTCTTTGCTGCAGGCTTGCCTGGCCTGATGTTGGCCGCGCTCCTCCTCATGCTCCTTTCGGAGCCGAAGCGGGGAGGGTTTGAATCGGCGCCTGCCCCTTCGCAGGGGGTCAGCTTCGCCGCTGTGTGGCGCCATGTGCAGGCCCATCGTTCAGTGACGCTGCTGACCTTGGCGATCATGATGGCCGCCATGCTGATGTCTTCCTTGTGGACCTGGACCGCCTCCTTCCTGATCCGCCTCCACGGCCTAGACCTCCAGCGGGCTGGCCTGATCGTTGCCTTGGTTGCAGGCGTTGCGCAAGCCATTGGTTCGGYGGTCGCCGGCCCGGTGGCCGACCGCCTGGCTCATGGCATGCCAAGCCGCCTGGCCATCGTGCCGACGGTGATGTTGATCTGCGCGGTGGCTGCCGGGTTGGGCATGGTGCTGGTGCCGGAGCTCCATTGGACGCTTGCCTGCGCCCTGCTCATGGGCTTCATGCTCGGAGGCTGGTTGGGCCCCGGCTATGGCCTGCTGATGACCTTGACCCCCGCACCGATGCGAGGCCGCGTGATGGCCGGCTCGCAGTTAATGACAAATCTCATCGGCGTGGGCCTGGGGCCGCTGCTGACCGGCGCCTTGAGCGACTTGATCGGCGGTCCAGGTTCGCTGCGCTGGGCCATGGCGCTGACCCTTCTTATCGGCCTCGTGGCGGCGTTGTTGTTCTGGGCTTCAGGACGGCAAGCCGAGCGGGATCTGCGCCAGATTGCCTGATCGATCGCGTCGAGGGGAAATAAGCGGGCCGCCTTTTGTATTTCATCGGGTGCAAGGCCTCGATGATCTGCTCGTTGAACTGATCCAGTTCGCATTCACCGCGGATCTCCAGGTCGAGCTGGAGGTCGACGGAGAGACACGCGCTGGGCCTTAGCGGAGGTGGCGACGACGTCTTCCTCCCGATCGACAGTGACCGCATCGGCGCCGCCTTTCCAGGCCTTGTCGAAGCGCCGGGAGGTTGGCCGGAACGGCGAGAGGGAGCGCATGGTCAGTAGGACTTGGGTAATCCGAGCACATGCTCCGCCACATAGCTGAAGACCATGTTGGTGGAGATCGGGGCCACCTGATAGAGGCGCGTTTCGCGGAACTTGCGCTCCACGTCGTACTCGCAGGCAAAGCCGAAGCCGCCGTGGGTCTGCAGGCACACATTGGCCGCTTCCCAGCTGGCCTTGGCCGCCAAGTGCTTGGCCATATTGGCCTCTGGGCCCGCGTTCTGGTGCGTATCGATCTTGGCGCAGGCCTGGAAGCGCATGAGGTTGGCCGCCTCCAGCTCGATGTAGGCCTCGGCAATCGGGAACTGGATGCCTTGGTTCTGACCGATCTTGCGGTTGAATACCACGCGCTCGCTGGCGTAGCGGGTCGCCCGTTCGATGAACCAGTAGCCGTCGCCGATGCATTCGGCGGCGATCAGGGTACGCTCGGCATTGAGGCCGTCGAGCAGGGTCTTGAAGCCCTTGCCTTCCGCGCCCAGCAGGTTCTCCTCCGGGATTTCGAGATTGTCGAAGAACAGCTCATTGGTCTCGTGGTTGACCATATTCTGGATCGGCCGCACGGTCAGGCCATTGCCGATGGCCTGTCTTAGGTCAACCAGGAAGCAGGACAGGCCTTCGGATTTCCTCTGCACGGAGGCCAGCGGCGTGGTGCGTGCCAACAGGATCATCATGTCGCTGTGCTGCACACGCGAGATCCAGACCTTCTGGCCGTTGATGACCCAGCGGCCGTCCTTTTTGACCGCCATGGTCTTGAGCTTGGTGGTGTCGCTGCCTGTCGTGGGCTCGGTCACCGCCATGGTCTGGATGCGCAAGTGGCCTGATGCGATCTTGGGCAGGTAGGTGTCCTTCTGCTTCTGCGAGCCGCTACGCACGATGGCGTTCATCACGTACATCTGGCCGTGGCAGGCGCCGGAGTTGCCGCCTGAGCGATTGATCTCTTCCATGATCACCGAGGCTTCGGCCATGCTCAGGCCCGAGCCGCCGTACTCCTGCGGGATCAACGCTGCCATCCAGCCAGCCTTGGTMAAGGCATCGACAAAGGCCTCCGGGTAGCCGCGTTGCTCGTCGATCTTGCGGAAGTATTCGTCAGGGAACTCGGCGCACAGCGCACGCACCGCGTCGCGGATCTCTTGGTATGGGTCGGAGGTGTGATTCAGCACGGTGGGACTTGAAGGTTCAGGCGAGTGCGGCCGTGGCCGCCATGCAAAGGGCTCCCGAGGCGTCCTCGGACCACAATCGGACGCTGCGGCCGTCGGCGGCCGGTTCGCCGCAAATCTGGAACTCGCTGCCGTCGTAGAGCGGCTTCATGGCGCGAAATTCAAACTGCGTGACGCGGGCCTCGGGCCGCTCGCGGCGCAGCAAATCCAGCAGCAGGGTAGCAATCAAGGGGCCGTGCACCACCAGGCCAGGATAGCCCTCAACCTCGGTGCTATAGGGCCGGTCATAGTGGATGCGGTGACCGTTGAAGGTCAGCGCCGAGTAGCGGAACAGGAGCACGGGATCCGCCGTGAGCGAGCGGCGCCAAGAGGCGGGGTCCCGGGACGCCGTGGCCGCCTTTGCAGCTGAGGATGGCGGTTCCCTGGCGGCTGGGTTGCGATAGACGATGTCCTGTTCTTCAACGATCGCCAACTGCCCGTCTGCTCGCAGATAACGGTGGCGCACGGTCACGAACACCAGCGGGCCGCTGCGGCCATTCTTGAGGCGGACGTCCGTGATCTCGGACTCTCGTGTGGCGGCCTCGCCCAGCAGCAAGGGGGCGTGGAATCGCAGTCTTCCTGCCGCCCACATGCGACGGGGCAGCGGCACCGGCGGCAGGAAGCTGCCTCTTTGGGGATGGCCATCCTCGCCGACCTGGGACATCGCCACCACCGGTAGAAAGTACAACCATTGATAGCCCGGCGGCAGCGTGTCACCTTCTTGTGCGGGCCTGTCGCTGCGATCCAATGTGGCCGCCAGCGTGTCGGCCTGCGCCAGGGTCATGCAGTCAGTGCGCTGCTCATGCCGGCCACGCCAGGCCAGTAGGGTGTCCATGTTAAGGGAGCCTGGGTTCATGGTCGAGTCTGGCGCGGAAACACCGTTTGGATGAACATCTCCAGCGCTGCGTTGAAACGTTCATTGCTGTCGCCGGCAATCATGTGGGAAGCATCCTCGATGTCCACCCATTTCGCTTGCGGCATCACGCTCAGCAGCTTGCGTGCGCCTTCGCGGCTGACCACCTCACTGCGCCTGCCGCTGATCAACAAGGTCGGGACGGCAACCCGGGCCGCCGCCTTTTCCATGCTTTCGAACATGCCGTGACGGCCGGCGGAGCCGGCATGGAAGACGGGATCCCAATGCCAGTAGAGGCGGCCGTCTGTGCCACTGCGCAGGCTGTTGAGCAATCCCTCGTTGCTTGCCGGCCGGGGCCGATGGGGCAGGAAGGCCGCCACCGCGTTCGAGGCCTCTTCCACATTGGCAAAGCCTTGGGCATGCGCAGACATGAAGCCCCTGATGCGCTGGAGCCCTTCGGACTCCATCCGAGGCACCACGTCCACCAGCACCAGGCCGGCGATCTGCGCGCCGCCGGGCTCGGCCGCAGCCATCAGCGCGGCAATTCCGCCAATCGAGGCGCCGACCAGCACGACGGGCGTATTCACGGTGCGCAACACGGCGTGAACATCGGCCGTGAAGGCCGTGATCGAGTAGTCGCCATCGGGCGCCCAGTCGCTGCCGCCATGGCCGCGCAGGTCGAGCGCCAGCGCGCGGTAGCCAGCCTGCGTCAGCCGCTCCGCTGCCGCACCCCAGGAGCGCCGAGTCTGCCCCGCGCCTGGAAGCAGGATCACGCAGGGGGCGTCAGGGCCGCCACCTGAATCGCCGGCCAGTGACAATCCGTGCCCGGCAAGCACGCAAGTTTGAAGCACAGGCGAACTCACCAAACCAGAGGAAGTGTTTCGAGTGCGAAGACGCCGCCGCCGTTGAACACGAGCTTCGCCTTGTCCTGGATATGGAACGGCGGCACGATCTTCAACCATTCCTCCATGCCGACGACGAGTTCGCGGCGGGCCAGGTGTGAACCGATGCAACGGTGCGGCCCATAGGRGAAAGCGTTGTGGGCGTTGGCCGTGCGGTCGAAGTCGACCACGTTTGGACGTTCGAACTCGCGTGGGTCGCGGCAGGCCAGGATCGTCGACAAGGTCACGTTGTCGCCCTGCTTGATCGTCACGCCGGCCAGTTCAATGTCCTTCGTCGCGTAGCGCGTCGTGTTGACAACGGCGAAGGCCCGGAACATTTCTTCCACCGCGGCCGGGATCAGCGAGGGATCGGCGCGCAGACGGGCCTGCTGCTCCGGATTCTCGGCCAGATAACGGAACTGGAAGCTGAACGAACTTGTCACGGTGTCCAGCCCGGCCATGAAGAGCAACATGCAGATGCCCTCGATCTCCGGGTCTGTGAGCGGCCGGCCTGCCACCTGGCCCTTCACCGCGAAGGAGATCAGGTCATCGGTTGGCTCGGCGCGGCGCGCGGCGATCAGCTCGTTCAGGTAGATCACTACCTCCTTCATGGCGCGAGCACGTGATGCCATGTCGCGAATGATCAGTTGTTCCCACTCCATGAAGCGGGGCATGTCGGCTTGGGGCAGGCCCATCAGGTCGATGAAGATGCCCACTGGCAGCGGACGGGCGAAGTCGTCGACGAACTCGCCGTAGCCCTTGGCCACACAGGCCTGGGCCAGCGAAGCGGCGCGCTCGCGTATCTTGGCCTCCAGCGCCTTCATGCGTGCGGGGGTGAACAGCGGATTCATCAGCGCGCGGAAGGCGCCGTGATCGGGTGGATCCAACTCCAGCGGAATTAGCGTTAGGTCCGAGCCCGAACGTACGACCTTGCTGGAAAAGCTCACAGTGTCTTGTAACACTGTGCGGATGTCCTCGGCCCAGGTGGGAATCCAGGTGCCGACGCCGGCCTTGTGGTGATGGTTGACCGGCGAATAAATGATGCGTGGGCCCTGGTGCAGGGCAGCGACCGCGTCGTGCGGTCGATCACCCAGACCCGTGCGGAAGTCGAAGTTGACGATGAGTTCCGGGGGGACATGGCTGGGGATTGCGCCCGGATCGCTGGCGACGGGGGTCGATTGAGCTTGCACGTTGCGTGTCTCCTGTGTTGATTGCTGGATCGAAGGTGCCGGGCTTCGCGTTGAGGTCTAGTGAACAACTTCTTGCCAGCCACTGTTTGCAGGTCATAATAGAGCAAAACTGAGACCTCATCAACTATGTTGGATTGTTTGGATGAAAGCCTCTGCTGAAACTGCGGCCTCGATCGTCGGGGTCGGCATGGCCGGGCCAACTCGCAGCGCCGACCGCAGCCCGCTCGATTTGACGCTGGATGCTGCCTTCGATGCCTTGAGGGATGCGGGCCTGAAGGTTCAGGATATTGATGGACTGAGCTCCTGGCCGGGCATGTCGACCACGCCCGGCATGGCGCCAGTCAGCTTGCGCGAAATGAAGGAGGCGCTGAATCTCAAGCTGAATTGGCTGTGCGCCTCGCCAGAAGCGCCCGGACAACTTAGCGCTGTGATGAATGCCGTGATGGCCGTCGCCACGGGCCAGGCGCGCCATGTGCTGTGCTACCGCACGCTCAGCCAGTACACGGAGCAGGTGAGGGCGCGCGGCAAGCCGGCTGCCACATCTTCGTCCGGCGGCCCGCGGCCCGCCGCGCGCGTGGCGGGCTTGATGAGTTGGCTACGCCCCTTCAATGGGCTGTCGGCAGCGCACCCGATTGCCCTGATGGCGGCCCGCTACATGCATGAATTCGGCCTGACCCGCGAGCAGCTTGGCGCGATCGCGGTGAACGGCCGCCGCAATGCCATGCTCAATCCGCGCGCGCTCTATCGCGACCCTTTGAGCCTCGATGACTACCTGCGCGCACGCATGGTGAGCGATCCCCTGTGCCTGTACGACTGTGATGCCCCGATCGATGGGGCCTCGGTGATCATCGTCTCCAGCGGCGAAGCCGCGCGTGAATTGCGCAAGGCGCCGCTGCGCATTGAGGCCATGAGCGGGGCATTGCACGGTCGCTACAGCTGGGACCAGTTCGAAGACCTCACGGCCATGGCGGCGAGAGATGCCGGCCGCCGCCTGTGGGAGCGGACCGACTTGCGGCCAGGCGACGTGGACGTGGCAAATCTTTACGATGGATTCAGCATCCTCACCCTGATCTGGCTGGAGTCCCTGGGCTTCTGTGGGCGCGGGGAGGCGGGTGCTTTCGTGGAGGGCGGACACCGCATAGGCCTGCAAGGCGAACTGCCGCTGAACACCGGTGGCGGACAGCTCTCGGCCGGCCGACTGCATGGCTTCGGCCTGTTGATCGAGTCCTGTCTGCAGCTTTGGGGTGAGGGCGGTGAGAGGCAGGTTGCCGGTCGTCCAGAAGTGGCGCTGAGCGCGGCCGGCGGTGGCCCTCTGGCGGGCTGCATCTTGATGACAAGGCGTTGAATGTTTCGTTGGAATATTTCCGGGAAGTGGGTGGACTTTCGAATTCGGGAGCTTCGTCGGTACAAACACCAGATAGAAAAACTGATGTAATGTCATTTATGTTGGGGTCCTGTGATAGATTTGATACCCACCAGGAGGCGAAGCGATGAATGCGACRGGAAGCCGAGTCCGTACCCGTTTGAGGCGCTTAACTAGAAAGGCCGTTTTTTTGGCAACGGCTGGCATCGGTCAACAGGTGGTGTGGGGGGAGACTAATGAGAGTCCGGATTGGACGTTTCGTCTCGAAAAGACCGTGACCTACAAACTTGGCGTGCGGGCCCCTATCAAGTTCCAGCCGAACGTGGGCAATCTACTGCCCACCGAGACGTTGCATCGACGCAGCCCTGATCTTGAAGAGAACATGGAGGCCGCCCATGCCAGCGCTTGACAAGGTTGTCCTGGTGACAGGTGCGGCGGGCGCACTAGGTC
>NZ_JBFUIU010000126.1:0-15879 GCF_056401695.1 Variovorax sp. P4_D9 | reverse complement strand
GCAGGTAGCAACTCCAGGCCTTCCTATACAGCCTCGGCCCGATGCCGTCCTGGGATTTGCTGCCGGCAAAGTCGGCTTCACCAGCGAAGCATCTTTCGCGTTGAGCAGCGTCTGCGAAGGGTCACTCTTTCTGAGACGTTTCGCTCGACCGTGTCCTGCACGTATTGGGGCCTACAAGCGCGCGTTATCGCGCGCTTGCGGCGATCAGAAAAGCGAAGGCTCTTCCGGCGGCACCTTCGTCGCTCGGGTCGGTTTCGCCTTGGGCTCCTTCGGCGGCAGAGGCTCCGCTGTCATGGCGAGGCTCTCTACCGGGAACTGCCTCATGAAATCCATCGACCGCTCGGGCGGCGCGTCGAGCCACTCGCCGTACTGGGACTCGGACAGGATCACGACCATGCGCTTGTCCTGCTGCTCGGGTGGGCGCTTCGGGTCCGGCCGATGCAGGAGCCTGAAGAGCGGGTGATCGTCGGCATTGATCGTGAGCATCGTGAAGCTCAACGCCCACTCGCTGGTCTGCGAGTTCTTCCAGGGCGACCACAGGCCGGCCACGCCCAGCGTCTCGTCGTTGGCGGCGGTGATGCGCGTGGGGATGAACTTGCCGCTGCGCCAGTCCGGCTCGTAGATCGCCTCGCACGGCACGATGCAGTGCCGCGGCTTGGCCCAGGCGTTCTTGAAAGTCGCCAGCTCGCGCACGGTCTCGGTGCGCGCGTTGTACGTCTGCAGGCCGTACTTCACTTCCTTGGCGAAGCCGGGCAGCAGCCCGAAGTGGCCCTCGACCACCTCGAAGTCCGGCACCGCCTCGTCGCCCGACTCACGCTCGGGTGGCCGGCGGATGATGGGCGCCATCTGCGTCGGGTAGATGTGCAGGCCACCCGGCGGCGGCTCCCAGCTCGGCGGCAAGTGGATGCCGAAGTGTTTCTCAATTTGCTTGCGGCGCTTCTCCGCCTGGTAGTGGCTGCACATCAGCGCATTGTGCTGGAGCCCCGTTCGGCCCACCAACACAGCGCCGGGGCCAAAGGGGGTCGCGGCGCAAGCCATCGGGCGCAGCCGAGGGGGCCTGCGCACCAAGATTCACGCCACGGTGGATGCCTTGGGCAATCCCAAGAATCGCACCTCACCGCGGTCCAGGCCAGCGATCTGGAGGGTGCTGACGCCCTGCTCAAGGCCGTGGCGGCTCATACAGTCATTGCCGACAAGGCCTACGACGCCCCCGAGTGGTTCAGCCGCTGCTGCAAGCCGGCAAGGCTGTGCTGATCCCCTGCATCGGCACGCGCAAGGTGCAACGCAGCTAGGACCGCCACCTGTACAAGGCCCGGCCCTTGATCGAGAACTTCTTTGCTCGCTTGAAGCTATACCGCGCCACGCGCTACGACAAGACCGTCGCGGCCTGCCAGGGCGCTGTGCAGTTGGCGCATCTATCGTTTGGCTCAATTGATGATAGGCCCTAGCCGGACGGCATCCGCTCGAATGCCTGCAACGAAGGATCGATGGAGTCCCACTCCAACCCGCGGACGCTGTAGGTGAGGACCTGCGGCACGAAGCAGTCCGGGTCGTCCAGGCTGCCCGCGTGGACCGCGATCAGGTCCGGCATCGCGACGAAAGTCAGGTAGACCGGCGTTCCGCAGACCGGGCAGAAGGCGTGGACCTTCACGTTGCCGCTGTCGCATGCGACCTGCCAGTGCGTCGCCTCGCCGGTGATCGTCATGTCGGCGCGCGCGGGAAAGGTCAGGTAGGAGCCGTGCCCGGTGCCGCTGCGTCGCTGGCAGTCGCGGCACTGGCAATGGTTCTGGAAGACGGACGCATGCTTGGTTGCGTAGCGAATCGCGCCGCACGCGCATCCGCCGGTGTAGGGCTGGGTCATGAACGACTCCCGATTCAGGCCGCCTTTGGCTTGGCGAAGACATCGATGCCCTGTCCCGTTTCCAGCAGGGACTTCAGGCTGGAAAGAACGATCGGCCAGCCCTGCTGGATGCCCTTGGCCATCCCGCTGCCGGCCTCGAGTTCGTCGTGGGTGACGGTCAGTCGCACCATCTCCTCGTAGGCCGCGACGTCGAAGCTCACGCGGCTGTAGCTGGCCGGATCGGCGGCCTGCGAGGCGTCCGCCCACGTGATGACTAGGCGCGTCGGCGGCGCGACCTCGACCACCTTGCCGACCAGCTGGACCGTGCGCTGCTCGTTGGCGCGCACGTGCTCCCAGGTCGATCCGGGCTTCCAGTCGGAGACGTTCTCGTGGCCCCAGTAGCGCCGTGCGATCTCCGGTTTCGTGATGGCCTCGAACACCTTCTCCGGCGTCGAGCGGATGTAGGTCACATAAACGAAGCTAGTCTTCTCTTTGCTCATTGTTAATCTCCTTCGAGTTCCTTTTTCAGGTCGTGCAGCAGGCTGAGCCGCTGGTGTTCGAATTTCCGCACCCACCGCTCGTAGACCTCGTGCAGCGGCACCGGGTTGATGAAATGCAGCTTCTCCCGGCCACGCCGAACCGTGCTCACCAGATTGGCCGCCTCGAGGATCCCGATGTGCTGGGTGGCCGATTGCCGCGCCATGTCCAGATGCTCGCAGAGCTCGCCCAGCGTCTGCCCGTTCCTCTCGTACAGCAGGTCGAGCAGCTTTCTGCGTGTCGGGTCACCCAGCGCCTTGAAAACCTTGTCAGCGTCCATCCGTTGTGTTTGTGCGTGAGGGAATGATATGCAGGCAAATGCCTGCATGTCAAGCAGCGAATCGCCCTACGTGCCACGCGATTGCTCGAACGCGACCGGCAAGTGGGGGCCGACCGGGACGTGACGCTGCGTGGGGATTCGCTGTGTTGCTCCTGCATCACGGGTCCCTCTGTACGGACACGAGATGGTGCCCCTGGCGGCGTGGACTCCCTCAAGTGCCGGCCAATTTACCGAACACATGACCTGTTTCCGCAGCGTCCAAGCAGTAGCGGAATTTATGAATTCGAGCGAGCGCGACGCCGCGGCCCCAACCGTCGCGGATGAAGCCAGCGCCGTCGTGGATGACGCGCACGATAGTTGCAGCCAGGGGCACTGCGCCCAGGAAGGCCGCGACGGTCTGTCGTAGCGCGTGGCGATAGCACGGAATAACGTCAATCGCGGTCCAGTGCGCCGATTCGTGATGGGCCTCGAAGCGTGTGCACACTGACGGCGCGACCGGCAACAATCGGCTGCGGATTCAACCGGCCGTTCCCGACGGCCGCCAGGGTGGTGGCTCCGCGCGCGGATTTGGAGAGCCAGAGTCCATGTCGCTTCGATCGGCGCCGAGGCCCAACCCCGAGGCGTGCGCATCAAAGACTTGGAGTGTGTTCCGCAGGGCGTCCCGTTGTCGAAACGGCCGTGTGCCGCGACCGTGACCAAGCCTCTCCTCAACTCCGGTTCACGCGACGCGTCGATCCCGGTCATCGGTGCCGAGACACGCGTTGGATTGTCCGGCCAGTATAGGCACCGGCCTCAGCGCGCCTGCGCTCGGCGCTACGCGCGATCGCTTCGGGTGCCGAAGCCAACGGGCGCTGGCCTTCCTCAAATGGGCCGCTTCGGGTCCATCGAGGCTGTCCGCCGCCTGCGCAAAAAAAACCTTGATCGCCTGGTGGAGGCCGGAGGGCGACCAGGACATCGCGCGTCCCGACGTGGGGTCGAAGCGCGCCATGACGTGAATGCCCCAGTTGCCGTCGGCGTCCACCTGCCGTTCAAAGCCATGGCGCGCGAGTTCGTCGCCGAGTTCGTCGACGAGGGCGGTGGGGACGCCCACCTGCCGTACGCGACCTCCCCTGCCTTTCACCGACACGATCCAGGCTTCGACCACGGCGTCGCCGGCAGCGCCGGAAACGGCCCGCGCCAGATCGCCGCATGTCACATCCGTGAGTTCCGCCAGTTGAAGCCCGGTCGCGTGGAGCCAACGCATGCCGCGTCGAAGCCGCCGCCCGACAGGCGTATCGGGATGCGATTCGAGCAGGGTATCGACATGCGCCCATTGCTCAGAAGTCAGTGCCCGCTTCGCTTCAGTCAACCGCGCAGTGGTCATCGGCATCGCGACCTCTGCGAACGGATTCGCCACCACGTAGCCMTTGGCTTGCAGGAAGCCGAAGAGACTGCGGGTGATCGCGAGCGCCTGGCGCAGCGCCGGGGCACGCAGCGGCCCCTCGAGGGGCCGCCAAAGTGGCGACCACCGCTGATTGTGACGGGGTCCACACCAGGCTGAAGGGGGCGCCTGCAGGAATCTCGCGTAGGCGACGGCGTCCTCGGCGTCGAGCGATGACAGCGCCTTGCGCCGTTCCAGGACGGCCCAAAGCAGCAACCTCTCGGCCTCCTTGCGATAGGCTCGCTGCGTCGAGGTCAGGGTCGTGGCAAGCTCTGGCGCCGCGGCCGCCGCTCCCTGGCGGCTTCCTTGCTTGGTGGCCAGCCAGAAGCCGATGGCCTGCCGGTCGTCGCGAGCGGCGATGGCGCAACGCTCCCCGGCGGCACGAAAGCGCCCTGCGCGCCCGTCGAGCGCGGCGGGTGGCATGAACTTCTCGAGCGGGACCAAGGCTGTCGAGGGCGGAACCACCCCGGCGAGCGTCGAGGCGCTGAGCTGCGATCGGGGCAGGGCCACGTGGCGCCCGACGCGCAAACCGCCTAGCACCTCCTCGTTGGCGCGGAGCCAGTCCAGGATGCGCACCGCCTTGACCTCGCCCACGCCCGGCACCTGTACCCACCACCGTGCGCCGATGCCGTTGATTCGCTCTACCAGCGAGAACAAGGTCGGGATGCCGGCGCCCTCGAGCCGCGCCGCCACCGCCTGATTCAGCCACGCAGCCACGCCGTCCCCCGGGCGCGGATCGCGCGCGACCAGACCCTCGAGCCAGCGCAATGCTTCGAGTTGGCGCTCGATCACGCGCGCGCGCCGGGACGGCGTGCCGGATGCCGATGACTTCGAACCCTTTCCCCGCCCTGCTCCGCCCCCCGCTGGATAGGCCTGTTCGTAGGCCTCGAGCTGCTCGGCTTCGGAGAAGTCCTCCATCCCCTGCGCCTCCGCAAACTCCGCCAGCGACGGCAGTGCGGGGGCGTTCGGATAGCGCTCGGGATCGAGCAGGATCAGGCGCGYCGTGCCGGGGCGCTGCTCGCGGCGGGCGGCCGCGGCGAAGGCATCGCGGATCCAGGCGATCGTGCGACGCACCGTGCGCACATCGCTGTGCTCGCCCTCGAGCCGAAGGTATCGATCCCAACTCGCGCGCTCGTCCAGCCCCTGGGCAAGCGCGCGCATGAAGGCGAAGTGTCCGCTGTGCAACCTGCGCGGCGACGGCTGGGTCATGGGAAGGACGCCTGTATGAATGGCGGACGCTCGCCTTCGAATGCAGGCGGGACACCGCTGTCAGCGCCGGGGAGTCGGGGCGCCATCGGCGTACGCGGGTGGGCGCTCCACTCCCGAAGCGACGTCGACCCCGGCCGGGTCTCCATCCCGGTCTGACGGAATGCGATTAGAAGCTGGACAGTCGGCCCGACGGACGGCGAGTGAGAGCTTCGCGCCAATAGCGAGATTCGCGCCGCGCGCGGAGGACGTTTATTGGCTTCGTCAGTAATCATCAATGCGATTTTGTCATGTTTCGAAGCGCCATTTCTTCGCTTGTCAACCTAACTCATTGATGGCATTGATTTTTTTGTCGTTGGGATCCGTATCAGGAAGCATTGATATCATGATGTGTATTAAAGTGAGCACACACTCCTTTTTTACCATCAGGGCGTTGATCGTGAGGTAGGACAGGGCAGGGGGGCTGTCGATGACGATGACGTCGTAGTCCGCGCGAACATCATCGATGCCCACTATCGTCCATTTCAAGCCTTCGCCGCCAGGAACCCCTCGACCAATTTGACCAGCTTGCGGTATTGGGCGTCGTCCATTGGTTGATCGAAGGAGAGGGTCGCTCTCCTCTTGCGGTCCAGAGCCAAGTTCGCGATGCGGCGGCCACTCGCATCCTTCCATTCGACGGTCTCTGGTTCCTTCCTTCGGCTACCGGCCTGGGCGGTCAATGCCGCATACACCTCGCCTGGGGAAGGCGTCGGAACCCGGTTCACGAGTTCGCGGGAAGCGGCAAGCAAGCCCTCGGGATCACGCTGGTGCGCATCCTTGAGCGGCGTTGCCCATCGGAATTGGAGGTTCAGAGGCGAGCCGAAGGCCCGTACCACCTCGCTGGGCAGCTTGGCCAGGGCCATCGCCTTGCTGATGTTGCCCATGTCCCGGTCGATGGCAGCAGCCAATTGCTTCGCGGACGGGAAAAGGCCCTGCTCCAGCGCGCGCATGTACATGACCCCCTGCTCCCAGGCAGACAGGTCTTCACGCTCGCGGTTCTCACGCTCCATCTCGACAAAGAGGTCGGCGTCCTTCATGTCGGACTGCACCAGTGCCAGGACGGGAATCCCCAAATCCAGGCAGGCGCGGTGTCGGCGGTGGCCATAGACCACCTCGAACTTCACGCCGTCGAGCGTCGTCTCGAGCGGGCGCACCTTGATCGGCTGGATGTTGCCGCCCGCGCTGGAAATCTCATTCTTGAGGTGAGCAAACGCCTCGGTCTGGAAACTGGTTTCGTCACGGTTGGCCCACCGGGACGCCTTGATTTGCGCCGGGTCGATCCGGCGCGTGACCTGAGCGCCGTCAAACTCRGTGAGTCGCTCCCGCAAGCGGACCACTTCCCGGTGGACCTCCGACTGCTCGGTCATGAACGCAAGCATCGAACCAGGGCCTGTCTTCGGCACAGCGGGCGCCGCGGCGAGCGCCGGCGACGGGCGCGACACGGTCTGGCCCGGCGCTTCAGGGCCTTGCGGATCGTCGCGCAGCCCGTCCTCTGCCGGCGCCACGGCGACCGGTTTCGGCTGGGTCGGCAGATTGGCGGTGACGCTGAACGCGCGTTTCACCATGTCTTTGTTTGCCATTGCTGCATTCCTTCTTGAAGGTTCTGTCTGGCGCCGCGCGCCTTTTTCTGAATTGTCGAAACAGACCGTGCCGTATGACATGGCACCCGCACCGCCGCCCAATGAGCAGCGCGCGCGACTTGCCCGGTGCCCGAAACACGAGGGGTTTGTACGGTACAAACCCCTCGCGAGACCGTTGGCGTTTCCGTGCCGTCAAAAGGCCTGAGCCTGGCACGGGGACGAGAAATCCATCCACGACGGCAAGCCGACCGTAACGGCACGACGCCCTGGCTGGGTGCCCTCGCGGGGCCCCCGAGAGTACGAAACGACATCGCGCCGGGTTTCGAGGTGCAGGGGGTTTGTACCGTACAAACCCCCTGCGAATTCGTTCGCGTTTCCGCTCCGTCAAGGGCCCTGACCATGGCGCGGGGGCGTGAAATCCATCGACTGCGGCAGTCCTCACGAAATGGCACGCCACCCTCCCCGCCATTCCACGCGGGCGGCCTGCCGACAGCGCTGATTGCCAGCAAGCCAGGCGGCATTGCGCAGGGGGTTTGTAGCGTACAAACCCCTCCCGGGATTGATTGCGCTTTCGTGCTGACGAGAGGCCTGGGTGTGGCGTTCAGGCGCGAGATCAATTGGGTGCGGCGGCCCTGCCGCAACGGCACCCCGCCGCGGCTGCCCGTCCATGCGGGGCCGCCGAGAGTTCTGAATGGCATCGGCTAAGCCTCGACGCGCAGGGGGTTTGTACCGTACAAACCCCCTGCCGGTGTCGGCAGCTGCCGCGCCCAGGCGTTGCGGATCGAGACCTCGATGTGTTGCACGAAAAGGTCGTACGCATCACGGGCACGCTTGTACGTCTTGTCCTTGGCGTCGCCGGCCTCGCTGTCATAGACCGTGCCGAAACCGGAAGACTTCTGGGAGGCAATTGACGTGCGCGGGATCTCGAGCGGCAGCACCTTCTCCTTGTAGGTCGCGCCGATCCATTCCCGTACTGCGTCGGCCGTGGTCGACGCGCCGCGACCAGCCTTCGGCGGCACGCGAGACAGAAGGATGTTGATGAAATCGAAGCTCTTGGTCTGTCCGCGACCTTCCAGCATGGTTTCCGTGAGGTCAGAGAACAGGGACCAGAACTGCGTGGACGAGGCGAAGTCCAGCGTTTCAGGCGGCAGCGGCATGATGATGCCGTTGGCGGCCATCAGGGCGTTGATCGTGAGGTAGGACAGGGCAGGGGGGCTGTCGATGACGATGACGTCGTAGTCCGCGCGAACATCATCGATGCCCAGATCGAGGACCTTGTAGAACTCGAAGCCCGACACGCCTTCCTTCCCCTGGCGGGACGGCAGCATGAACTCCGCGTCGAAGAGCGAACTGGCGGCGGGCACCAGGTCCAGGCCGTCCCAGTAGGTCGTCCGGATCATGGGGCGCACGGTGGTCGCCGACCCGTCCGCCAGCGACATGATGGTGTCGCTGGCACTGATTTCGACATCGGGCAGGATACCGAAGAGGGTGGTCAGCGAGGCCTGCGGATCCGTGTCGATGACGAGCACCTTGTGACCCAGCAGAGTCAGCCCCTGGGCCAGGGTCATCGCCGTCGTGGTCTTTGTCGTTCCGCCCTTGAAGTTGGCGATCGAGATCGTGATCGCTTCCGCGCCTTCCGGGCGCAGCATCTCCTTGCGGTAGTCCCGCACCCATTGCCGAGTCTCGGCGAGGGTGAACATCCGCTTGCGGCCGTTGGACACTAAGGTCCCCGACGGCATATCCTTGCGGCTGGAGACCCGGTGGGCGAACGAGCCGCGGGAGGTCGCCTCGCACAGCGTGGCGACCTGGTCGGCACTGAACGAAGGTGCCGCCTTGCGGACCATGGGGGCCAGCATGGCGGCGCGAATGCTCGCCAGCATCGCCCCGGCATCCTCTGCCTGCTGGTGCACACCGGCCAACGTTATCTGGGGTCGAATTTCCATTGTTGAACGAGTTGGTGATTGGTGGCGTGATTGTGCGTGTTGGACGTGATTTGCGCAAACGATCGAAGTTTCGTCCAAACGACGTGTTCGTTCTCCTGAAAAAGCTCCAACAGCCCCTGCCGGGTATTTTTGAGGGTCCAATTCCTTAAAATCCTTTAAGTCTTTGATGGAAATTTCATTAATGAAATCAATGACTTAGGATGATTTTTGGAGCTTCTTCGGTAGACCCTGGAGCTTTTCCGGTGGCCTGCTGAGTGGATACGGTGGGTTGCGGAGCCGTTGCGGTGGCCACGGGGAGTGGATACGGTGAAGGCGTCGTGTGCACCAGAAACCGCTAAAAACGCGCTATCAGGGACCGGAAACGCCATCTTCTGGAGCTTTTACGGTGAGGCAAGCCCCTATTCGCGCGGCGCCGCAGCCTCGAAAGCGGAGCTTTTTCGGTGACCATGGAATGGATTCGGAAGGCGCGACAGGTGAATCGCCGTTTCACATGAGGCCGGCCTGCGCTACAGTCGGCCATGGCCACAGAAGCAACCCGAGAAGTGTCGACCCCCGCGAGAGGCCCGGTACCGCTGCTCAAGCCTGTGTTTGCGCTGGCGCTTGTCCCGCAGAACAACAAGATTACGGCCTTGGGCCGGCGGACCTGGAATGTCCTGCTTCACATGGCGCAGAACCAGGGGCTCGAGCGGGACACCTTCCGTGCCGCGCTGACCGACATCGTTAAGGGGCTCGACTACAACAGCGGCGACATGAAGATCATCAAGACGCACCTGCGTTCGATGATCACGACCCTCGTCGAATGGCAGTCGCCCACCGCGGGCGAGTGGCAGACCTGGGACGCCTGCGGCATGCTGTCACACGCCCGGCTCGTCAAGGAACGCGGGCAGATCTGGGTCGAATGGTCGTACGCGGTGAACATGCGCAACGAACTCCTGGATCCGGAGATCTTCGCGAAGCTCTCGCTGGACGTCATATCGCAACTTGGCTCGCATCCTGGGGTGGCGCTCTACGAGATTTGTTCGCGCTACCTGGGTGTCGGACAGACGGCACGCAAGCCTTGGACCTGGTGGCGTCCGGTCTTGCTGGGCCGTCCCGACGACGAGCGCCTGCAGCGTCTGGAGTACCGCATCTTCAAGCGTGACACGCTGCGGCCCGCACTGGCGGAAATCAACGCGCTGGCCGACATCGAGATCGAGATGCTCGAGTTCAAGGCCGGCCGGTTCGTCTCGGATCTGCAGTTCACGGTGCGCAAGAAGCCCCAACGCGTGCTGGCGCTGCAACAGCGCACGGCGACCGAGCCGGTGGACGTGGGGGTCCTGGCCAGCGCGGAGCGCCTGGGGATCGATCACACGCGCATCGAGCGGCTGATCGAGGAGTTCGGCGATTCAGCCGTAGCCACCGCCGTCGAGGCCGTGGCGAAGCGCGCCGCCAGCGCCTTCCCGGAGCCTTTGCGCGATCCGCTGCGCTATTTGAAGAGCGTCCTCCCCGGACATCTGGCTGCGCATGAAGAAGCGCAGGAAAAGGTCGAGGTGGCCAAAGAGCCGGACGTGGTGGAGACGGACCCCGGCCAGCGCCTGGCCCAATGGGAAAAGAAGTGGCTGGCGCAGCGCATCGAGGCGCTGGCGGCCGAACTGGCTGCGCTGTCTCAGGAGCGCCAGGCCGAACTGGTTGAGCAGCTCCGGGAAAGCCTCGTGAGTCGCAATGCGCATCCGGCCGTGATCCAGCGCCTGGTGGGCAAGGGGTGGACCCATCCCATGGTGCGCCACGAGATGGTCAGCTTCTATGCCGCCGGTGCCTATGGTCCCCATTGGAACAAGCCGACGGACAGGCAGCTGCTCGATGTCGCCGCGTCGCCCATTCCCTGAGGAGCCGACTTCTGGGCGCGGACTCGCGGCCCGGGCTTCAGACACCTGATTGTTTGCTGGCTTCGTGAAGGGGAGGGGAGGGAGCCATGTTTAGCGACCGCTTGCCCCTGGAGGGGCCGACGGGGGCCGACCTGGCTTGCCTCTTCGCTTGACGCGATGTCGGCACGACAAGCGCGGTGCCTACTTGGCGACGCCCCCAATGCAGCTTTGCCTTCAACTGTTCGCTGGTGTCGGGCATGGAGTCTCTTGACCAATCTTCGCGTCAAGCCTCGCCCTTCAGGGCGGGTGGGGAAGGAAAGCGTGAATTTCTCCCCGGCGACCTTGCGCGTAGCGGCCCGAGTTCCTCATACTGTTTCGCACATGCCCGACGCCCTTTGAGCCTTTCGTTTCCAGCTTCGCCCGCGCCCTGCGCAGGCGGCGCAGCTGCGGCGCTACGCGGGCATGATGCGCTGGATCTGGAACCGCGCGCTGGCCGAACAGCAGGCTCGCCGCGAGCGCGGCGAGAAGTACGCAGGCTACGCGTGCATGTGCGGTTGGCTCACGGACTGGCGCAGCGGGTCAGGGAAGTCGTGGTTGAACGAGGGGCCAGTGCACCCACAGCAGCAGGTGCGCCTGGACGCAGCGTTCCAGACCTTCTTCGCGAACGTGAAGGCGGCCAAGAAGCCCGGCTACCCGCGCTTCAAGAAGCGGGGCGAGGAGCCCGGCATTCGCTTCCCGGACTCCGACGCTTGGCATCAACCTGGGTGTCGCGAACTTTGCGGGCCTTTCGGATGGGCGACTCATCGAGCCGCTCGCGGCGATGGCCGGCGCAGCAGCGACGCCTGCGGCGCAGCGTCAGCCGCAAGGTCGAGGGCTCGTCCAACCGCAAGAAGGCGGTCGTGAAGCTGCGCGCGCTGCACCAGCTCACCTGCGGCCTGGCGGCCGAGCATCCTGTGATCGCGATCGAGGACCTGCGCGTTGCTGCGATGAGCGCCTCGGCGCGCGGCAGCGCGCAGAGCCCTGGCTGCAACGTCCGCCAGAAGTCGGGCCTCAACCGCGGCATCCTCGATGCCGCCTGGGCCGAGTTCAGGCGCCAACTCGAGTACAAGCTGGCCGCCGTGGTGGCCAGGTACTGGCGGTGAACCCGGCCTACACCAGCCGCACGTGCCGCATCTGCGGGCACGAGGCGGTTGAAAACAGAAAGAGCAAGGCGCTCTTCGCCTGCGTGGCCTGCGGCCACACAGAGCATGCGGACGTCAACGCCGCAAGGAACATTCTGGCCGCGGGGCACGCGGTCTGGGCTTTTCGAACGACGCCCGCTGCCTGTGGGGTGGTCAGACGAGCAGAGTCCGAAAGGACGAAGCGCGCAGCCCCGGCGAAGCAGGAACCCACCGAAGAGGCAAGCCGTGCTTAAAGCAGCCTGCCTCASCAGGAATCCTCGTCCTTCAGGGCGGGGAGGATTTCAAAGAAATACTGTCATGGAATTGCCTGCTTCTACTCAGAAGGAGGCACATCCTTTCCTCTGATAGATTTGATAGTCATGGCGGCCTCAAMTCTGAAGTGCAACACCTCATCGACTAAGGTGTGCACATGAATGAACGAACAAGGTACCAGCAGCTTCAACCCGAGGACCGGATGACGATGGCAAGCATGCTTCAGCAGGGTTCGAGCATGCGGGCCATGGCCCGCATGCTCGGGCGCTCRGCGTCCACCATCAGCCGGGAGTTCGAGCGCAACACGCTGGCCGAATTGCCCTACGCTTCGCACTCGGCGCAGGCCTGCAGCCAGGGGCGGCGTCAAGCGGCACGGCCGACGCGCAAGCTCGACATGCAGGGCGTGGGCTGGAGCGTGGTGCTCACCCTGCTGGACTGGCGCTGGTCGCCCCAGCAGATCGCGGGTACCCTGAAGCGTGTGTTCCCCAACGAGCCCGAGCGCCACGTGTCCCACGAAWCCATCTACAACGCCATCTACGCGCAGCCGCGAGGCGAGCTGCGACGTCAGCTGGTCGCCTGCCTGCGCCGCGGGCGCAGCACCCGCATGCCGCGCACCCGAGGCGATGATCGCCGTGGCCAGATCCCGGACATGGTCAGCATCCATGTGCGCCCGCCCGAGGTGAACGACMGSGTGATGCCGGGGCACTGGGAGGGCGACTTCATCAAGGGYGCGGGCAACAAGTCYTCGGTGGGCGTACTGGTCGAGCGCACGAGCCGCCTGGTGCTGCTGGCCAGGATGGACGACGCGACCGCCGCTTCGGCGCTTGCTGGCTTCTCTGCCAAGCTGAATTCGATTGCCGAGCCGATGCGTCAGAGCTTGACCTACGACCAGGGCAAGGAGATGTCGCGTCACGCGGAGCTGGCCGCACAGACGGGCGTCAAGGTCTATTTCTGCGACCCGCACAGCCCGTGGCAGCGCGGCACCTGCGAGAACACCAACGGCCTGCTTCGTCAGTACATGCCCAAGGGTACAGACCTGAGCTTGTTCAGCCAGGACGAGCTCGACGGGATCGCCGACAGCATGAACAACCGGCCTCGCGCCACGCACGCGTGGCACACGCCCCTGGAGGTGTTCGCACGAACACTCGCATCGTCCCATCAACCGCCAGCTTCAATTCAATAACTATCAACCCTGTTGCGCTTCAGACTTGAAACCGCCCATTGATAAGTAGACTATCCACCAAATGGTGACGTGCGACGTCTGATCGAGCGGGGGTTCGGCATGCAGAAAATTCTGGGCAATTGCGGGCGAAGGTCCTGTGGGAAGCCGCGTGCGAGCGTCTGAGGAACACGATGACGCCGCCTGCGGGGGCGCCGAGCCCGACTGCGGCGGACAGGGCCGCGGCGGTGGCTCTCGCGCGCGACGCGCTGCTGGCGATCGAAGAAGCGTTCGATGTCGAGTCGCCCGCGCGAGAATGCCCGCCCGCCGGACAGCCCGATGCGAACGGGATCGCAAAATCCGACGTCGAGGGCGCACGTCCCGCCCATGAGACGTGATGTGATCGTGATCGGCGCAGCCGAAGAGGGGCTGGCACTGTTGTCGAAGCTCACCAACTCGCTTCCGGCCGGTTTCCCCGCCGCCGTGCTCGTCGTGCTACGCACGCAGCCTCGAAGCCTCGCGGTACTCGAGAAGATCATGAGTAGCTACGCGGCCCTTCCGGTCGCCCTTGCGCGCCAGGCGCAGGAACTGCGACCTGGCCGGATCTACCTGGCACCGCCAGGTAGCGATCTGGTGATCCGAGCGCCCGCGTCCATCGGCGTCGAGCCACGACCTCGGGATTCTGAACGCCGAGTCGTCGATCGCCTATTCGCATCGTCTGCCGCAGTCTTCGGGTCACGAGTGATCGGAGTCCTGCTGTCTGGCTGTGACGGAGACGGCATCGAGGGACTGAGCGCGATCGAGAAGGCAGACGGGATCGCGGTCGTTCAAGATCCGGGCGATGCGGACGTCTCCGGAATGACGAGGCACGCCCTTGCGGACCACAGGGCGCATTACGTCGCGCCCATCAACGGCATGGGGTCGCTGTTGACAACGCTGGCACACGACGCGCCCGTATGAAACAAGCCATGACGCGGCCTGCGCATGCGCAATGTTCGCGTTCGGCCGCCCGAGCCGGATGGCAGCGCGCAGTCTCTCCGGCTTGTGGTGCTGCCTAGCTTGGCTTGTGGCGCCGGCGCAGACAGTACTCGAAGAATTCCTCGAGCTCCGTGGACTTGTCGAAGACCCGGTCGGCGCCGGCCTTCTCGCAGGTTCGGCGTGTTGCCTGCGTCGGGTAATTGGTGAGCACGACCACGCGCTGATGAGGCTCGCGCCCGTTGCACCACTGGACGACGCCGATACCCGTGCCCTGCTTCAAGAAGAAGTCGACGACGGCAAGGTCCCACTGGCCCTTGTGGTTCGCCAGCCAGCCGATCGCTTCGTCTTCGGATTCAGCCGTGGACATGACGCACGCGGAACCGAGGTCCTCCAGGGCGGGAATCAGTTGGTCGCGGATCAACGGGTTGTCTTCAACCAGAAAGACTGAGATAGGCATTGCAATTCCCCGCTTCTTGTTGATCGCAGACTAGCGTTCGACGGGCGACAGGCAGTGAGCGTCGAGCCCCCTTCGAAGTAGGAGGCGTTCGATGCGGATGAGATTTATTTGCCTGATGGCAAAGAGAGACGGCCGACGCCGGCAGCGGAACTATTGAGATTTACTAAACTCATGACAACCAATAATGCCCTCGAGCGTTATCCAATCAGCGGATTGATTGGAGGTGGGTTGCATGGGCAARAAGATGGACGAGGCGACGCGCAAACGGGTGCGGGCTGGGCGAATGCTGCTGGCGGGCAAGACCCCCGCGCAGACCGCAGCCGCAGKTGGCGCGGCACGCCAGACCGTATACACGTGGAAAGCGCGGCTGGACGAAGGCGGSATCGATGCGTTGCGCGCCATGTCGCCGGGRCGTCCTGCCCAGCTGGAYGCRCAGCAACTCGAGGRCTTGCGCCGCGCGCTGTTRCAACGGCCTACCGCGCACGGCTTTGGAACCGAGTTGTGGACGCTCAAGCGGGTGCGGGTGCTCATCGAGCGTTTGTACRGGGTGTCCTTCAGTGAAGTGCATGTCTGGCGCATCCTGGGCGCACTGGGGTTCAGCCCGCAGAAGCCCGAGAAGCGGGCSATCGAGCGCRACGAGGATGCCGTGCGCAACTGGAAACGCAGTACCTGGCCGGCGCTTAAAAAAAAGCCCAGCGAGAAGGACGGCTGATCGTCTTYGTGGACGAGTCSGGCATCAGCGAGCGCCCCACCCGWGTGCGCACCTGGGCGCCCAAGGGACAGACACCCATCATCCAGTTCCATTTCAACTGGACTCACRTCTCGGKCATCGCCGGACTCACRCGYACCAACTGCCTGTTCCGGCTGCACGAGGGCAGCATCAAGAAGGAAGAGATCGTCGAATTCCYSAAGGCGCTGAAGGCCCATCTGAAACAGCCGCTGCTGGTCATCTGGGATGGCTTGAAGGCGCACCGCAGTCGGCTGGTGCGCGACTATCTGGACAGCCTGGGCGGCCATATCCAGATCGCGTTCCTGCCGCCGTACGCGCCCGACCTCAATCCGGTGGAGTATCTGTGGGCCTGGCTCAARCGMCATGCCCTGGCCAACTACTGCCCCAACGACCTCAGCGAGCTGCACACGACCGCGCGCAACAAGCTCAAGAG
>NZ_JBFUIU010000125.1:0-15908 GCF_056401695.1 Variovorax sp. P4_D9 | reverse complement strand
AAGCTGTACGTCTCGTTCACCACGATGCCGGCCTCGCCGGGTGCTTCGCGCACGTACCAGTCGGCCAGTCGCAGGGTTCGGCCCGCCAACGCGGGTGCCGTGGCCTGGCCGCGAGCAAGCGCCACGTACAGGGCGTGGGGCACAGGATGGACCCCGCTGTCTTCATCGAGCAGGAAGACGTAGGAGACGTGCTCATTCGCTGCGACGCCATCTGCGCCATGCGGGAGGCTGCGGCCCGAAATGTCGGCCGTGCTGTACACGGGCGCGAAGCCGCCGCCCGGCGTTCGAAAGTTCGTGGTCTGACCTTGGTACAGGCGCGCCGCCACCCACTGTACCGACCCCTCGTAGGAGTAGGCTCGCAGGTCGAACTTCAGGGGCCGCACGGCCACCCCCTTGTCGAGCTTGCGTTCACCCGGCGCAACGATGGCCTGGGCGACGTAGTCACCGCTAAGGATGTCCGCCCAGACCCGCTGTGTCAGCTTGTCACCCCGGTATGCCGCGCGGCTACCGAAACCGGCTACGGGCTTGAAGAACAGGTTGCGGCGCGCCGCCCACAGTCGATCGGCGTTCGCCGCAGCGACCACCTCGGTGTGCGGAACGCCGGCCAGCAATATCTCCTGTGTTGCCGGCGGCACGTGCAGCGCCTGGAGACGTGCCGGATCGCTGAAGAGCGCGAGCTGACGCTTGTCGGCATAAAGGGCGTGCGCTTGCGGGTGAGGGGTGAGCACCACGCCGCGCTGTTCGTAGGCGTCCCGCAGCGCAGCACTTCCCGGCTGTTCAAGGTAGAAGTCGGTCAGCCGGTTGTAGACCAGATCGATCGCCAGCTCGCCACACCAGAGCACGCCGTCACGCCACACAAGGTCCGACGGGTCCGCGATGACAGCCCTCAGACCGTGTCGTTCGAACAGGCGTTGGAACAGGAGGAATTCCGGGTACAGGTATTGATCTGTCGGCGCTGCGTCGACGATCGCTATGGTTGTCAGCGGTCGCGCAGCGCGGCCTTTTCCTGCCAGTCGCCACTCTCGGTGGAACATGTCGACGATGCGTTGCTCGAACGCCGACACGCTGGCTGACGTGGGCACCATCGCATCCATCGCGTCGCAGCAGGCGCGCTGCGCGCGCGCCAGCACCGCGTTGAGCATGGCGCCGCCCGCATTGGTGTTGATCTCGATGAGCCCCAGGCGCCCCTGGTCGAGGTGGAAGTCGTACCCGAAGAACACGCCGCGCGGGCCTTGCACGCCCAAGCGAGCGATCGCCGGTGTCGCTGCCAATGTCTGCTCGCGGTACGCCGGCATGGCTACCACCGATTCGATGGCCTGCACCAGCTGCGCCATACGCTGCAACTGCGCTGCGGCCACGAACACCGGTTGGGCGGAGAACACGAAGGGACAGCGCTCGCGAATGAGATTCGACAGGCCCGGCCGCCCCAACTCAGCATCGAGCGCGTGCGCCAGGGCATCCCGATCGAGGCTGAAGCAAACGCACTCGCTGTTGAGCAGTTCGACCGAATCACGCGAATGTACCGAATTCATTTGATCACAGCACCGCGTTGAATACGTAGCCAACAGTCAGGATGCCGGCGGCCACCACACCCGCGAAGGTGACGATCAGGCGCACTTTCAGCACCTTGCGCAAGATGATCATTTCGGGCAAGGAAAGCGCGATCACGCTCATCATGAACGCCAGCACGGTGCCGAGTGCCGCGCCCTTGGCCAGCAGTGCCTGTACGATCGGGATCACACCGGCGGCGTTTGTGTACATCGGCACGCCGATGAGTACCGCCAACGGCACCGACCACCACGGAGCGTCTTTGCCCATGAACGAAGCCATGAAATCCTCAGGTACCCAGCCGTGGATGCCTGCGCCGATGGCGATGCCGGCCAGGATGTAGGGCCAGACCTTTCCGACGATCTCGTGCACGCTGGCAAAGCCGGCATCGATCCGCTCGGTGAACGTCATGCCCTGATCACCGGCAGCCGCCTGGACCTTGGGCATGTCGCGCACCCAGTCTTCCAGGTGCCGCTCCATCTTCATCCGGCCGATCACCCAGCCCGCCACAACCGCCACGCTCAGGCCCAGGGCCAAGTAGAGCAGCGCGATTTTCCAGCCGAACAGGCTGAACAGCAGCGTCAGCGCCACCTCGTTGACCATCGGCGCCGAAATCAGGAACGAAAAGGTCACGCCCAGAGGCACGCCGGCCTGAACGAAGCCGATGAACAAGGGCACTGCCGAACAAGAACAGAAGGGAGTCACGATGCCCAGGCTGGCGGCCATCAGGTTGGCCACGCCTTCGCCACGGCCGGCCAACGAGGCGCGCGTGCGCTCAGGGGTGAAGTACGAGTTCACCATGCCCATCACGAACACCACCGCCGTCAGCAGCAACAATACCTTGGGCGTGTCGTAGAAGAAGAACTGCAAGGCCCCGCCCAGGCGGCTTGTCCGATCGATCGGCAACGCGGCGACGAGAGCCTCTGACGCCGGCGTCAACGCCTGGTAGAGCACCCACCAAACCAGCGCGGCCATCAAAAGAAAGACGCGGGGATGCTGTCTCGGCAACTGCAGAGTTCGTTGGCGTAGCGTGGAGGTGGTCAGTTCGGTCATGGTCCGCCTTCTCCATCGTGGAGATGAAGACCTCCAATAGGATGCATCAGTCAAATTTCTGACCTTTGATCGACGTCAAGCCACGGGGCCGTCGATCACAAGGAATTCACGCGGCGTTCTGATCGGCGAGGCTTGCGGGGACGCGGTGTAGCAGCGCCACGTCAATCGGGCGAACCCGAGCGAGCATCTCCATACGTGTCGTACGCTCACGACGATCGTCGTGGTCGCGAAGCTCAGACCGAGCGCTGGTTGAATTTCGACCCGGCCGCTAACCGGCGCCACAGCGCCGCGGGCATATGCCGCGTCACCGCCGAATGACGAGTACCGGAACCTTGGATTGCGCCAGGACCCGTGCGGTCACGGAGCCCAGCAGCAATGATCCGAGGGCGGAGTGGCCATGAGACCCCATGACGATCAGCTCCATCCCTTCTTCGGACGCCATGTCGGATATGACCTTGGCAGGCGACCCCACTCTGTGAACAATGAAAGGCTTCCAATGGTGCTGGTCCGCGAACTCAAGCACGGATTGCAAAGCCACCGCGGCCTCATCCCTGTAGTAGGCCTGCGCGCCGGCCTCGTCCATCAGGCCCCTCACACGCACAGGCAGCGGGGGCACCACAGTCACGACCGTGACCTTGTCTGCTTCGCCGAGCCAACCGCTCTGCGCAGCCACGTATTCGAGCATGTACTGCGTGTAGTCGCTTCCGTCCACCGCCATTAAGATCTTCATGGTCATCTCTCCTTGTCTCGAAATGAGAATTCGCCTGCCTGCCGGCAGTCAGACCACCGCGGCGGAGGGCACGGAACATAGCGTCAACCTGCGCAGCCACTTCTCCACTTCGACCGCGGCAAACACCATGACGGCGCATGCCAGGCATATCGCGAGTTCGCCAAGCGACAACGCCTCGGTGTGAAACAGCGACTGAAACATGGGTACGTAGATCACGGCCATCTGCATCACGAAGGTCGAAAGGACAGCTCCAACCAACGGCACGTTGCTGAGCAAGCCCTGGGTGAAGAGCGAATCCCTCTCTGAACGGATCGCCAGCACATGCCCCATTTGGGACAGGGTGAGCACGGTGAACACCATCGTCTGCCAGTGCATGCCCGTTTGCAAGGCCCACGCCTGCACTCCGAGACACAGACCCGCGATCAGGAGACCTACCCAGAGCGTGTGCTGCCACAACCCGCCGGCGAAAACGCTTTCACCCGGCGGGCGCGGCGGCCGCTTCATGACGCCCCGTTCGGCAGGTTCCGCGGCGAGCGCCAGTCCAGGCAGGCCGTCGGTGACCAAGTTCACCCATAGGATGTGCAGTGGCAACAGGGGGGTCGGCAAGCCGATCAGAGGCGCGAGAAATAGCGTCCAGATCTCCCCGGAATTCCCCGCCATTGCGTAGCGGATGAACTTCCGGATGTTGTCGAAGATGCGCCTTCCCTCGCGCACCGCGGCCACGATGCTGGCGAAGTTGTCGTCGAGCAGCACCAGGCTCGCGGCCTCGCGCGCGACGTCGGTGCCGCCGAGGCCCATTGCAACTCCGATGTCTGCCTGCTTCAGTGCCGGCGCGTCGTTCACGCCATCACCCGTCATGGCTACGAACTGGCCTTGGGCCTGCAAGGCCTGAACGATGCGTATCTTCTGAGAAGGGTCGACCCGCGCATACACATGCACATCCCCGGCCAAGCGTCGCAGTGTATCGTCGTCCATCGCAGCGAGTTGCGAGCCTGTAAGCACCGTGGCGTCGCCTTCGGAGATCCCCAGTTCGCGCGCGATGGCCAATGCTGTCGCTGGGTGGTCGCCTGTGATCATCACGGGCGTGATGCCCGCACTGCGGCAATCTGCGACGGCGGCTTTCGCCTGCGGACGCGGCGGATCGGCCAAGCCCACAAGTCCGAGCAGCGCGAGGTTGGCCTCCACCGCGTCGGACGATTGCCCGGTCGGGTCCTGTGCGAACGAGCGACGGGCTATTGCCAGGACCCGTAGGCCTTGCGCCGCCATCGCCGCAGCGGCATCCAGCGCCTGGACAACATCGAGCGTGCGCTGGTCCTGCCCCGCTGCGGCGTGCGTGCACCGCGGCAGCAGCGTTTCAGGCGCACCCTTGGTGATGACGAGCCAGCTATCACCCTCGCGGTGCAGCGTGCTCATCCGTTTGCGCCCGGAATCAAATGGCCACTCGTACAAACGAGCGTGCGCCGACCGCACCTCCTGTGGCTTCATGCCGTTGTCCTGGGCCCCTTCGACCAACGCGGTCTCGGTGGGGTCGCCCACCCAGCGGCCCTCCGCATCCAGGCTGGCATCGGTGCACAGCAGCGCGGCGGCCCACAGTGGCTCCGGCGCTCCTCCTCCAGGATAGTCGACGACCTGGACGCGCATGCGGTTTTGCGTCAGCGTGCCCGTCTTGTCGGAGCAGATCACGCTGACCGAGCCCAACGTCTCCACGGAAGGAAGCCGCCGCACCAGAGCATTCACCCTCACCATGCGGCGCGCCCCCAACGCCAGCAGGACGGTCACCACGGCGGGCAGCGCCTCGGGAATCGCCGCCACCGCTAGACTGATGGCCGTCAGCGCCATCAGCAGTACCTGTTCTCCCCGGGCCACGCCAATACCGAAAATCAGGGCGCAGATGCACAGGACGACGAGGGAAAGCCGTTTGCCGAACGCGGCCAGGCGAAGCTGCAAAGGCGTGCTCCGCACTTCCGTGTCTCGCAACAAGCCTGCGATGCGGCCCAACTGGGTTTCCTGTCCCGTGGCAACCACCAGTCCTTCGGCGCGTCCATGGGTGACCAGCGTTCCCTTGAATGCCATGTTGAGTCGATCGCCAAGCGCATGGTCGCCTTTCGGCAGGTGGGTCGTATGCTTCTCGACCGTCACCGATTCCCCTGTCAACGACGATTCGTCCACACGCAGTTGCGCCACTTGGTGCAGCCGCAAATCGGCCGGCACGAGGTTTCCCGCTTCCAGAAGCACGACGTCGCCCGGAACCAGGTGCGAGGTCTCGAGGGTTAATGCGCGGCCTTCTCGTCGAACGGTTGCATGCGGACTGGCCAGGCGCTTCAGGGCATCGAGCGCACGCTCCGCGCGCCATTCCTGGGTGAGGCCGATGGCGGCGTTGAGAACGACGATGGCGACGATGACGACGGTATCCGCAACGTCCCCGATGAACCCGGACAACATCGCAGCAGCTATCAACACCAGCACCATGAAGTCGCGGAACTGGTCGACCAAGCGCCGGACCAATCCTCGCGGCTGCACCTCGGGCAGGCGGTTCTGGCCGTAGATCTCACGYCGCCGCGTCGCCTGTTCAACCGTCAGGCCATTGTGCAGATCCACTCCCAGATGGTCGGCGACGGTTGCTGCCGGATGCAGGTGAGCATCGCCGAGAGCGATGTGTTGACCTTCGGGAGAGTTCATTTGAACCATGCTGCGCTAAAACGATGCTCAGTGAGGAGTCCAACATCTGCGCCCTCTGAACCCTCGAACCGTTGACGAATGTCATCGACGGAAAATCAGCCCGAAATCGAATACCGGGCCTAGCCATCCACCAAGACGAAGATTCTATGGAATGGTCGGCATCGATCGGACTCCTCGGAAGCATGGACGGATCGCCGCGCCGGACGCGGTATCGAACCTCAGGATCGCGCAAGGCCAATGCCGATGCCTTGACGCAGCGCAAGTGCTCGGCAAGGTTTCCGGAATGCGCCGCGCCGGTTTCGTGGCTTGCGCCCGATCAAACGGCGCCGCGGGCGATCGCCTTACCGTCGGCTTCCCTCGTTTCAGGACCCGACGCGACGCCTTCGTCGCCACTCCAGGAGATTTCGCCATGACAGCCAAAAAGCTTTTGTTCGGGGAAGATGCGCGTGAAAAGATCCGCAGCGGCGTTGACACGCTCGCCGATGCCGTCAAGGTGACCCTCGGCCCCCGGGGTCGCACGGTGATCATCGACAGCGAGTACGGCGCGCCCCAGATCGTCAACTCCGGCGTCGTGGTCGCCAAATCGATCGAGTTGGAAGACCGCTTCGAGAACATGGGCGCGCAGCTGCTGCGCGAGGTCGCCGCCCGCACCAGCGAGATGGCGGGTGACGGCACCACCACCGCCACCGTGCTGGCGCACGCCATGATCCAGGAGGGCCTGAAATACCTGGCCGCCGGCATGAACCCGATGGACCTCAAGCGCGGCATCGACCTCGGCGCGGAGGCGGTCGTGAACACGCTGAAGGCCATCTCGCAACCCTGCACGACTTCGCAGGAGATCGCCCACGTGGCGGCCATCTCGGCCAACAACGACCGCTCGATCGGCGAGCTCATCGCGAATGYGATGGACAAGGTGGGCCGCGAAGGTGCGGTGTCGATCGAGGACGGCTCCGGACGGGTCAGCGAACTCGAGATCGTCGAGGGCCTGCAGTTCGACCGCGGATACCTGTCGCCCTATTTCGTCAACAACGCCGAGAAGCAGGCGGCGGTGCTGGAGAACGCGCTGATCGTCCTGTGCGACCAGAGGCTCTCGGCGATCAACGACCTCGTGCCGCTGCTCGAGGCGGCGGCGAAGTCAGGCGCGCCGCTGCTTGTGATTGCCGAGGAGGTGGACGCCGACGCGCTGGCCACGCTGGTCATCAACAGTGTCCGTGGCGTCGTGAAGACCTGCGCCGTGAAGGCCCCCGGCTTCGGCGATCGGCGCAAGGCCATGCTGCAGGACATCGGCATCCTGACCGGCGGGCAGGTGCTGTCGAGCGAGCTCGGGCTGACGCTCGCGAAGGCGACGCCGGACAATCTGGGCCGGGCGCGCCGCGTGGTGGTCGAAAAGGAGAGCACCACGATCATCGGCGGCGGCGGCGACCCGCAGGCGATCCGGGACCGGATCGGCGCCATCCGCAAGGAACGCGAGCTGCAGACCAGCGAGTACGACCGCACGCAGCTGGACGAACGCATTGCCAAGCTGTCGGGCGGCGTGGCGCTGATCAAGGTCGGCGCCGCGACCGAGACCGAGCTGAAGGAACGCAAGCTGCGGGTCGAGGATGCGCTGCACGCGACACGCGCCGCCGTCGAGGAAGGCATCGTTCCCGGCGGCGGCGTGGCGCTGCTGCGCGCCCGACGCGAATTGGCGGAGCTGCCGTCCGCCAACCTGGACCAGGCCTCGGGCATCAAGATCGTCCAGCGGGCGCTCGAGGAGCCCCTGCGACGCATCGTCGGCAACGCAGCCGACGAGCCGTCCATCGTGCTCGACAGGCTTGATGCGTCGACCCAGCGAAGCTACGGCTACAACGCGGCGACGCGCCAGTACGGCGACCTGCTGGAAATGGGCGTGATCGATCCCGCCAAGGTGACCCGCCTGGCGCTGCAGAACGCCGCATCGATCGCCAGCCTGTTGCTGACCACCGACTGCATGGTCGGGAATGCGCCGAAGAAGGCGGCGGCGGGGTCTGAAGGCCTGGATCGCGAGCCATACTGACACCGCGCCCCCGGTGCGCGCGCCGGCGGCCCGAGCCGCTGGCCCCAGCGCTAAGGCGTTGGGTGGGGGCCTTCTCTTGCAGGGGCCGCGATCCTGGGTCTTGCCTCGATGTAGTCGAGCACGTCGGCGAGCGAGACCAGGCGGCCATAGTCCGACTCCGGAACGTCGACGCCGAATCGCGCGCTCAGGGCCACCAGAAAGTTGAGCCAATCCATCGAGTCCAGATCGACCTGCCGGCGCAGAGCACGCTGCCAATCGATGGTCCCGGGATCGATCTCGGGGGCGATCGAACGCAAGAGTTCGAGCACTGTGTCGGCAAGCGCCCGGCGATCCTCAATCATGTGGCTCCTCCTTCTTCGGATTCGACACGCCGCCCTCCGCCGCAAGGTCCTGGGGCTGCTGAAGCAGCTCGCGCAGCTCGGCGAGGAACAACGCCCCGCGATGGCCGTCCGAAGCCCGGTGGTCGGCGGCCAGCGTGGCGCGCACGACTGGCAGGAGGCGGATGGCGCCGTCCTGCGCCCAGGGCCGCATCGCGATGCGGCCGAGACCGACGATGGCCACCTGCGGCGGATAGATCACGCCGAACACGGTGTCCACACCCTGGTCGCCGAGATTCGTGACGGTGATCGTCGGATCGGACATCTCGGAACTGCGCAGCGATCCGGAACGGGCACGCTTGACCAGGTCATCGAGGTCGTGCATCACCTGGTTCAGTGATTTGCTGCCGACATCGTGGATGGCTGGGGCCACCAGCCCTCCGCCGCGCAGCGAGATCGCCACACCCGCATGCACCGCGGCGGCTGGCATGAACGCTCCGTCGCGATGGAAGCCGTTCAGCTCGGGCGTTCGCCGCAGCGCGGCGGCCACCGCCTTGAGCATCAGCACAGCCGGGAGCATGCGCTCGGCGACGGCCACGCCCTCGTTGCGCTGCTGCAGCCAGGCCAGCGCGCTCTCCATCGGGATCGGCTCCGACAGGTAGTAGTGCGGAATCTCGCGCTTGGAGCGGCTCATCGCTGCAGCGATCGCCTTGCGCATGCCCTGGCTGCGATCGACAAGCGATGCGGCAGGTGCAGCCGTGGATGAGCCGGCCTGGCGCGAACGCGCCGCGGATTCGATGTCCGCCAGGGTGACCGATCCCTGAGCTCCGGTGCCCGCCACGTCCTCGGCGACGATGCCCAGCTCCTGCGCGCGCCTGCGGGCCGCCGGCGACACCGGACGGCGCGATGCGGCACTGGCCGCCGTTGCGGGTAACGATGGTGGTGTGGCAGCCCTCGGCGCGCCCGCTGCTTCGCCGGGCTCCAGCAGCACGGCCATCACGGTACCGACGGCAATCTTCTGGCCGGGTTCCACCAGCAACTCGGCCACCACGCCCTCCTGCCAGCTCTCGACATCGACGGCAGCCTTGGTCGTGTCGACCACGGCCACCACCTGCCCGCGCTTCACGCGGTCGCCCGGCTGCACGTTCCATTGCAGCAGCGTGCCTTCGTCCATGTCGGCGCCCAGCGACGGCAGTTCGAATCGAATCACGGCGTGCGCCCCATCAAGGTCCTGACCGCCGCGACGATCTTCGCCGGCTGCGGCAAGGCGGCCTCCTCGAGATGCTGCGCATAGGGGATCGGCACTTCCTCGCTGCACACGCGCGCCGGCGGCGCGTCCAGGTCGAAGAAGGCCTGCTCGCCGATGCGCGCCATCAGCTCGGCGGCCAGACTGCCCGAACGCCACCCTTCATCGACGATCACCGCACGCCGGCACTTACGTACCGAGGACATCACGGTGGCATCGTCGAGTGGCCGCAAAACCCGCAGGTCGACCACTTCGGCGGCGATACCTTCGAGGCTCAGCGTCTCGGCTGCCAGCATCGCCTTGGAGAGAGATCCGCCATAGGCGATCAGGCTGACGTCGGTGCCGGCGCGACGCACCTTGGCACTGCAGATGTCGACGCCGCACGCGTCGTCGTCGAACTCGCCCTCCATGTTGTAGAGCTGTACGTGCTCGAAGAGCAGCACCGGGTCCGGATCGGCGAGCGCCGCAGCGAGCATGCCGCGAGCATCCTCGACCGTCGCGGGCGCGAGGATGCGGATGCCGGGCACGTGCGCATACCAGCCTTCGAAGCTGTGCGAGTGCTGCGCCGCGACCTGGCGGCCTGCGCCGGTGGCCATGCGGATCACCAGCGGCACCGAGAACTGCCCGCCCGACATGTGGTGCATCAGCGCGGCGCCGTTGACGATGGGATCGAGCGCCAGCAAGCTGAAGTTGACCGTCATCACCTCGACGATCGGCCGCATGCCGCCCAGCGCTGCGCCGACCCCAGCGCCGACGAACGCAAGCTCGGACAAGGGCGTGTCGCGCACGCGCTCGGGTCCGAACTCCTCGAGCAGGCCTTTCGATACCGCGTAGGTACCACCGTAGCGGCCCACATCCTCACCCATCAGGAAGACCCGCGGGTCCAGCCGCAGCGCTTCGCGCAGCGCCTCCGCCAGCGCTTGGCGGTAACTCATCGTGCAACTCGTCACGCGGGCTCCTTGCGCGTGAGCACGTCGTCCAGGAGGTTCTCCACCGGTTCCCAAGTGCCCGCCTCGGCGAACGCGACGGCTTCATCCACTTCCGCCTGCGCCCTCGCCTCGATGGTCTTGAACTCGTCCTCGGTGAGACTGGCCTGCGCCTTCAGGCGTGCAGTGTAGGTATGGATCGGGCCACGGGTCTTCCAGGCCTCGACCTCGCTCTTGCTTCGATACAGCTCGGCATCGAACATCGAATGGGCGCGGAAGCGGTAGGTCTGGAACTCGATGAACATCGGCCCGCCGCCATCACGGACCTCGGGCGCTGCACGCTTCGCAGCCTCGTGGACAGCCACGATGTCCATGCCGTCGACGGCGATGGCCCGCATCCCGTACGAGCTCGCCTTGACGCACAGGTCAGTCTGTGACTCGGAGCGCGCCAGCGCCGTGCCCATCGCATACAGATTGTTCTCGCAGCAGAACAGCACGGGCAACCGCCACAACGCCGCGAGATTCATCGACTCGTGGAAGGCGCCTTCGGCGATCGCCCCTTCGCCCATGAAGCAGGCGGTCAATGCGCTGCGCCCCGAGAGCTTGTCTGCGAGGGCCAGCCCGACCGCCAGGGGCAGTCCGGCGCCAACGATCGCCTGGCCGCCGAAGAAGCGGGCCGCCCGGTCGAACAGGTGCATCGAGCCGCCGCGACCGCGCGAACAGCCTTCCTGCTTGCCGTACATCTCCGCCATGATCGCGCCCATGCCAATGCCTCGCAGCAGGGCATGGCCGTGCTCGCGATAGGTGGCGACGATGTTGTCGTCGGCGCCGAACGCGTGCATCGCACCGGTGGCCACGGCTTCCTCGCCGATGTAGAGATGCAGGAAGCCCCGGATCTTCTGCTTGCCGTACAACTCGGCGCATTTCTCTTCCATGCGCCGGATGCGCAGCATGTCGGCCAGCATCGCCAATGCGAAAGCCTTGTCCCAGGGCACGGCGCCGGTCGGCGGTGGCGGTACGCCTGTGTCGTTCATGCGCCGGCCTCCAGCGTGGAGGTGTCTCCCTCGGGCAGCCCGAGTTCGCGGGCCTTGAGCAGGCGCCGCATGATCTTGCCGCTGCGGGTGCGCGGAAGGGACGCGAGGAAGTCGATCTCCTTCGGCGCGACGGCCGCGCCGAGGCGCTTGCGCGCGAGCGCGAGGATGTCCGTGYGCAACGCCTCGCCGGGCGCATGACCGGTCTTGAGCGAGACGAAGGCCTTCACCCTCTCGCCGAGCAATGCATCGGGCTTGCCGATCACGGCGGCCTCGGCGACCGCCGCGTGCTCCATCAGCGCGCTCTCGACCTCGAACGGGCCGATCAGGTGCCCGGCGGACTTGATGACGTCGTCAGCGCGGCTGACGAACCAGAAGTAGCCGTCAGCATCGCGCCGGGCCAGATCGCCCGTGAGATAGAAGCCGCCGGCAAAGCACCGCCGATAGCGGGCCTCGTTGTTCAGGTAGCCGCGAAACATCGATGGCCAGCCGGCGCGCAGCGCCAGTTCGCCTTCGACGTCCGGCTGTTCGACGACCCGCACCCTGGGCGCCTCGCCCTCGGCCTCCAGGTGCTCGACGATGCGGGCTTCGATGCCGGGCAGCGCGCGGCCCATCGAGCCCGGCTTGATGTCGAAGGCCGGGGTGTTGGCAATCATGATGCCCCCGGTCTCGGTCTGCCACCAGTTGTCGTGGATGGGCAGGCCCAGCGCCTCCTTGCCCCACCAGACGGCCGCCGGATTGAGCGGCTCGCCGACGCTGGCCACGAAGCGCAGCTCCGGATAGCTTCGCCGCCGCGCCTGCGCCACACCGGCCTTCATCAGCATGCGGATCGCGGTCGGGGCCGTGTACCAGACGCTGATGTGTTCCTCTTCCAGCAAGCCGTACCAGCGCTCGGCGTCGAACTCCTCAACATCGACCAGCGAGGTCACGCCCAGCAGCAGCGGCGCGAGGATGCCGTACGAGGTTCCGGTCACCCAGCCGGGATCGGCCGTGCACCAGTAGCGGTCCTGCGGATGCAGGTCGAGCGCGTAGCGCGCGGTGGCGTAGTGGGCGACCACTGCGCCATGCACGTGCAGTGCGCCCTTCGGCGCGCCGGTGGTGCCGCTGGTGAAGTGCAGCAGCGCAGGATCGTCCGGCGAGGTCGCCACGGTGCTGAAGTCGCCGGAGGCCGATGCCGTCAGCGTGGCGAGATCGAGCGTGCCGGGCTCCGCCGTAGTGCCGCCATCGTCAGCGACCAGCAGGATGTGGCGCAGCGATGGCAGCTGATCGCGGCACTGCCGCACCTTGCGCCGATACAGTTCGTCGGTGGTCACGAGCACCTGGCCGCTGCCGATACCGATGCGCGTTGCAATCGGCTCCGGGCCGAAGGCCGAGAAGAGAGGCGTCACCACGCTGCCATTCTTCAGTGCGCCGAGCACCGCGACGTAGAGTTCGGGAATGCGCCCCGCGAGCACGAACATGCGGTCGCCCTTGCCAACGCCGAGCTGGCGCAGCACATTGGCGAAGCGGTTGGTCCGGCGCGCGAGCTCGCCGTAGCTGAGGTCCAGCGGCGCCGCGCCGCGCGAAACGAATCGCAGGGCCGTCCGGTCCCTCAATGGGCCGGCTGCATGCCGGTCGACGGCCTCGAAGCCCATGTTGAGACCGCCACCGGGAAGGCCCTGCAAGGCGGCGCGGGCCGCATCCCAGCTGAAGGCTCGGCATTCGGCCTCGTAGTCGACCAGGTTCGGCTGCAGACGGCGATCCCGGGCGGTCTTGTGGATGAGGGCGGGTCCTTCCATGGCGGCTCCTGGCGCGCAGTCTGCGCGGTGGCTTCGGCCGCCCCCTTGCGCCAGATCAACAATCGCGGCTCATCCCGCAGTCACGGGCTCCGCACAGCCCTGGGCGATCTGCTCGCGCGCCCGATCGCGCAGGCGCACCGCGTCCGACCAGGTGTCTCCCTCGGCGCCCACCGGCTCGTGCACCTGAACCGAGATCGGGCTGCGGCGCGGCCACCACGATCCATCGCGCAACACCGATCGCGTGCCACGCAGGCTGACCGGCACGACCTTGACGCCCGCCTGCGTCGCGGCGACGAAGGCGCCCATGTGGAACGGCCGCAGGCCCGGCGCCCGGGCGAGCGTGCCTTCCGGGAAGTACACCAGGCTTTCGCCCTCCCTGGCCGCCTGCACCAGGCGCCTGGCGTCCTCGACGCTGGCGTGCACGTCGTCGCGCTCGACGAAGTGCACGCCCATGCGGTCGAGCATCCATTTCAAGGGAGCAGACTGTGCGAGCTCTCGCTTCGCCACGAGGCATGCCCGGGCAGGCAGGACCGCGGTGAGCAGCAACCAGTCGAGGTAGCTGGCATGGTTGGACACGATGATCCAGGGGCCGCCTTCCAAAGTCGCCGAGCCCTCGACATGGATCGGCAATCCGCAAACTCGCAAGCCGACCCGCGCGATGTCACGCGCGATCCGCTTGCGCAGCGCCTGGGCGGGCAGCAGCGCCGCGGCTGCCGCCAGGGCGGCCCCGACCCCGAACACCGCCCACAGCCACCCGGCAAAGAGCGCGGACGCAACCTGTCGCACCGGTTCGCGCACGCGCCGCTGCAAGGCGTCGAGCCACAGCTTCGCCAGCTGCCACGCGACGCCGGGCCGAGACTGGCCAAGCTTGCCCTGCTCATACAGGCTGCGGCACGCCGCGCGCCGGATCTTGCCGCTGGAGGTCTTGAGGACCGCGTGCGGCGGGGCCAGCACGATGTCGTCGGCAGGCAGGCCCAGCACCTCGATCGACAGTTGTGCGATCCGGTCGCGCAGCCCTGCCCGGGCCGCCGGCGCCTCCAGTCGGGTCTCCGCCAGCACGACCACCCGCTCGCTGCGGCTGTGTGAATCCGTGGCCCCGAACACCGCGACGCAGCCGCGCCGGACACCCGGCAACGCACCAACCACCTCCTCGAGGTCATAGGGATGGATGTTGTGGCCGCCCCGGATGATCAGGTCCTTCACCCGGCTGGTGAGGAAGATCTCGCCATCCACAACATAGCCGACGTCGCCCGAGTCGAGCCAGTCGCCGGCGAACAGCGCCTTGTTGCCCTCGGGATTGCGAAAGTAGCCGGTCGTGGCCGAAGGCCCACGAAACTCGATCCGGCCCTCATGCCTGTCGGGCAGCTCCGAGTCGTGCGGGTCCACGACGCGCAACTCGTGGCCAGGCAAGGGCATGCCGCAGCCGACCACGCGCATCGCGTCCGGCCGCTCGGTGTCGACCGGCTCGGCGCGCCCGTCGTCATGCAGCGCCCGCCGATGGATGAGGTCGATCCTCGGCCCGCGGCCCAGCGGCGGGAAGGCCAGGCCGACACCGCTTTCGGCGAGGCCATAGACCGGCATCATCGCGCGCCGGTCAAAGCCGAATCGTTCGAAGCGTTCGCGGAACAGCGCCAGCGTCGTGGCGTGCACCGGCTCGGAACCGTTCATCGCGGCCCGCCAATGGCTCAGGTCCAGGCCCTGCAGTTCGTCGTCCGGCACCTTCGTCGCGAGGATCTCGTACGCGAAGTTCGGCGCCGCGCTCAGCGTCGCGCGGTTCTCGCTGATCGCGCGCAACCAGCGCGACGGCCGACCGAGGAAGGCCTGCGGTGACATCAGCACCAGCGGCGCGCCGTGGTAGAGGCTGCCCAGCCAGGCGCCGATCAGGCCCATGTCGTGGTACAGCGGCAGCCAGCTCACAAAGACGTCGCCGGGCCCCGCCTTCACGGCTTGCCCCATGGCCCGGATGTTGGCCAGGAGGTTGGCATGCGTCAGCACGACGCCCTTGGGTTGGCCCGTGCTGCCCGACGTGTACTGGATCAGGGCCGTGTCCTGGGCGCCGCGTACCACGGGGTGCCACGGTCCGCCCAGTGCCCGCAGACGATCCACGGTCAGCACCGCGCGCAGGCCGGGAGCGCCCGCACGCAGGATACGGGCCGCCGGCATCGCCTGCTCATCGCTGATCAGCAGCACCGTCTGGGCGTTGGCCAGGATGAGTGCCTGGCGACGCAGGTGATCCTCGATCTGCGAAGCGCGAAACGGGGGGTAGATCGGGACTGGGACGCCGCCCGCCAGCAAGATGCCCATGAAGCACTCCAGGAACGCCAGGCTGGTGGGCAACATCAGCGCAACCGCCTCGCCGGGCGCAACGCCCTGGCGCTGGAGCGCCGCAGCCAACGCACGTGCGCGCTCGAGCAATGCGGTGTGGTCGAGTTCCTGCGGCTCCTGCTCGTCGCGCAACAGCACAGCATGGCGCCGCGCGCCCGCCCTGTCGGCATGCCATTGCAGGACGTCCAGCAGTGTCCGCGCCTGGTACGGAATATCGGCTACGCCAGTTCCGAGCGGCGC
>NZ_JBFUIU010000124.1:0-15940 GCF_056401695.1 Variovorax sp. P4_D9 | reverse complement strand
GCACGACGCGCGCTGCATCTGCAGCCCGCCGCCGCGCGACAAGGCCAACCAGCAGTTCATCTGGAATGGCCTCGCGAGCGGGCTGTTCACGATCTTCTCGTCCGACCACGCACCGTTCAATATCCACGGCAGCGACGGCAAGCGCGTGGCGGGGGACGATGCCTCCTTCGACCGCATCCCGAACGGCATTCCGGGCGTCGAGACGCGGCTGCCGCTGCTGATGAGCGAAGGCGTGCTGAAGGGGCGCATCGACATCCACCGCTTCGTCGAACTCACGGCCACCAATCCGGCGCGGCTCTACGGCCTGTATCCGAAGAAGGGCACGATCGCGGTCGGCGGCGACGCCGACTTCGTGGTCTGGGACGTCTTCGACGAAGGCCATGAAAAGGTCATCGCCAGCGACATGCTCCACCATGCCGCCGACTACACGCCCTACGAGGGCATGAAGTTGCGCGCCTGGCCGGGCGTCACGGTGTCGAGGGGCCGGGTGGTCTGGCAGGACGGCGTGTTCTCGGCGGCGGCCGGCTCAGGCCATTTCCAGCCCTGTCTGCGGCCGCTCAAGCCCAACGCGGCGAGCCCGCTCGACAAATGGCTGTGAGCTTTTCGCATCCCGCCGCATCGGCCTGCTAAGCTTTTCCCCGTCCCTTCGTGGAAACCGTCCATCTCCGCATGCCAAGCCTTCCCAGCCCCGCGCAACCCGCCACCATCACCATCGCGCCGCTCGAGGTGCGCTCAGCCAGCCTGGCCGAGCAGGCCTACGCGAGCCTGCGCACGCTGATCCTCGACCGCAAGATCTCTCCCGGCAGTCCGCTGCAGGAGGGCCGGCTGGCGGACGACCTGCGGATCTCGCGCACGCCGATGCGCGAGGCGCTGGTGCGGCTGGCGGGCGAGGGCCTGCTGGTGCGGCGCGACGCGCGCTCTTACGCGGTGCGCGCGCTTGGCACCAAGGAGTACTTCGACTGCATGCGGGCCCGCGAGGTGATCGAGTGCGAGGCCATCGCGCAGGCCTGCGGCAAGATCACCGACGCCGAGATCGATGCGCTCGAAGCCGACCTCAAGACCCTCGACAGCGGCGAGCACGACGAGACCGAGCACTGGCATTTCGACGACCGCTTCCATCAGCTGATCTCGACCGCCAGCGGCAACGTGGTCTTCCCGCGGCTGGTCGAGGAACTGCGCGTCAATGCGCGGCTGTTCCGCCTGCACAGCCCACTGCACCGCCAGCGCGAGAACCACGACGAGCACGGCGAGATCATCCAGGCCCTGCGCGCGCGCGACCCCGAGCGCGCGCGGGCCGCGATGCGCGAGCATCTGCGCAGCCTCCAGGAAGACGTCAAGCGCGCCATCATCGAGTGAGGTCCGCGCCGAGCGGCGGCGCCACCTCCTCGAGCGGCCTGCGCTCCGCGTTCACCGCGTAGCGCAGGGCCATCAAGCCGGCGAAGATGACCAGCGCGGCGCCGATGGCGTAGCCGATGGCGACCGCGCCGCGGCTGCCGGTCTCGATCAGCGCGCCGAACAGCACCGGCGCCACGAAGCCGCCGGCGCCGGTGCCCACCGCGTAGAAGATCGAGATCGCGACCGCGCGCATCTCGAGAGGGAACACCTCGCTGACGGTGAGGTAGGCCGAGCTGGCCGCCGCCGAGGCCAGAAAGAACACCGCCGACCAGCAGAGCGCCTGGCTGCGGGCGTCGAGCCAGCCCTGCATGAAGGCCCAGCCGGTCAGCGCCAGGCCGACGCCTGACAGCACATAGGTGAGGGCGATCATGCGGCGCCGGCCCACGTGGTCGAACAGCGGGCCGAGCAACAGCGGCCCCAGCACGTTGCCGAGCGCGAACGGAAAGATGTAGAGCGCGACTCTTTCCGCGGGCACGCCGTGGAAGCGGGTCAGCACCAGCGCATAGGTGAAGAAGATCGCGTTGTAGAAGAAGGCCTGCGAGATCATCAAGGCCAGTGCCACCGCACTGCGCTGCGGGTAGCGCCGCAGCAGCACGTGGGCGACCTCGCGCCAGCCGGGGCGGGCCCGGGCTTCGAAGCTCAGGTGGCCGATCGGCGGCGCCAGCGCTCCGTGCTGTTCGCCCACCTGGGCTTCGATCTGCCGCACGATGCGCTCGGCTTCCTCGGTGCGGCCGTGCGAGATCAGCCAGCGCGGGCTCTCGGGCACGTTGCGCCGCACCAGCAGGATGGCCACCGCGAGCAGTGCGCCGAGCGCGAAGGCGGCGCGCCAGCCCCATACCGGGCCGAGCACTTGCGGGTCCAGCAGCCACAGGCTCAGCCCGGCGCCCAGTGCGGCGCCGACCCAGAAGCTGCCGTTGATCGCGAGGTTGACGCGGCCGCGCACCCGTGCCGGGATCAGTTCGTCGATGGCCGAGTTGATCGCCGCATATTCGCCGCCGATGCCGAGCCCGGTGGCGAAGCGGCACAGCGCGAAGAAGGCGAAGTTCGGCGAGAAGGCCGTGGCCAGCGTCGCCGCGGCGTAGACCGCCAGGGTAATCAGGAACAGCCTCTTGCGCCCCAGGCGGTCGGCCAGGCGGCCGAACACCAGTGCGCCGATCACGGCGCCGCCGACGTAGAGCGAGCCCGAGCCACCGACCTGGGCAGCGGTCAATCCCAGCGTATCGGGCCGTTCGAGCACGCCGCCGATCGAGCCGACCAGCGTCACCTCGAGGCCGTCGAGCACCCAGGCCACGCCCAGCGCAATCACCACGCGCCAGTGCCAGCGCGACCAGGGCAATCGGTCAAGTCGAGCCGGGATGTCTGTGCGGGTCATCGCCGCCCAGTCTAGGGAGCGCCGCGGGGCGCTCTCGTCGGACGAGCACCCGATCTGCGGCCTACATCGACCAGATCCGCGGTGGCTCGCTGGTCATGTTCCAGAGTTCGGCGCGCCAGGCCTTCCAGACCTGGCGCAGCAGCCGCATCGCCGGCTCAACCACCGGCGCCAGGGCGCGCAGCACGATGATCTCCACATGGGGGCTGGTGGCGCCGGCGCTCTCGTGCAGTTCGTGCGCCTCGATCAGCGAGCGGGCGGCGTCGAGCGCCGCATCGCGCCGCGCGCGCGCTATGGGCGAGCCGGCGACGAAGAAGATCGACGCCAGGCAGCGCTGGCCCGCAAGTCCGAGCGGGCTCTGCAGCAGCCGCCGGTCCTTGGCATCGATGCGCCCGCGCTCCAGCCAGACGCCTGGCACCTCGATGTGCTGCTGCAGCGTGCCGAGCTCGAAAGGCTTGCCGGCGTTCGGCAGGCCCAGCGCGGTGACGTCCCAGCCGATCAGCTCGGCACCTTCGTCGAGGCGCAGGGTCAGCCGGTTCTCGGCCCGGCAGCCACTGAAGCAGATCGCCTCGAGCGGCAGCCATTCGAGGCGGGCACCGGCCTCGACCCGCAGCTCGGTGCGCTGCAGCGCGAGCTCGCCGTCCGAGCGGTAGAAGCGCGAGGCGCCGGGCGTGGTGATGAGCCCATGGCTGCCGGAGGCCGCGCCCACGCGGATCTCCAGCGTGTCGCCGCCGACCAGTCCGCCCGGCGGATGCACCAGCACGTTGTGGCAGACCGAATCGCCCTCGGGGTAGAGGCTCTGCAGGATGCGCAGCGGGCCGTCGTGGCGGAAGCGCGCGACRCTGCGGCGATTTTCGGATCGATAGTCGAGGTCGAGTCTTGCGTGCCAGGGCATGCGGGAAGTGTAGGGACTCCGGCGCCTGCCGCTCAGGACTTCCAGGCGCCCACGTGCGCGGCGCCGGCTTCGTCGACCAGCGCCGGGCCGATGCACTCGATCGGATGCGACGAGGCGCGAAACACGTCGCGGCAGGACAGCTCGGCATCGCGCTGGTCGCCGCGCTCGCCGCGGAACACGCGCAGCCGTTGAGCATCGATGCCGAAGATCACGCGGCCGATGTTAGACCAGAAGATCGCGCCGGCGCACATCACGCAGGGCTCGCCCGAGGCGTAGATCGTGGCGCCCGCAAGCTCTTCGCGCGACAGCTTGCGCGTCCCGAGCATGCGGATCGCGTTGGTCTCGGCGTGGCCCGTGACATCGCCGGTCTCGGTGCTGTTGCAGTAGGCCTCGGCCAGCACCTCGCCCTCGGCCGAGACCACCACCGCGCCGAAGGGACGGTTGCCGCGCCGGCGTCCTGCGTGCGACCAGACGATGGCCTTGCGCAGGTAGCGGCCGTCGCGCTCGTCGAGTCCTTGTTCAGAGGGAAAGTTGTCGGATTCCAGTGAACTCATGCGTGGATGCTACGTTCTTTGCGCGCCGGCAGCATCGAGCTGTTGAAGATCGCGTCGGCCGACGGCCTGGTCTTGAGGCCGAACAGCTCGGCCACCTCGTCCACCTGCTGCTCGAGCAGCAGCTTGCGGATTTCGCCGAGGCCATGCCCGCGGGTGTCGTCGGCGCCGACGTATTGCGCGGTGATGGCCCATCGGTCGAGCTCGATCTTCGGGTCGAGGATCGGTTCGCGCTGGCGCATGGCCGCGATGCTGGGGGCCGGGTTGGCRAAGGTCTCGACGATCGCCCGGTTGGTCGCGCGCAGGAAGGCCGCCACCGCCTTGGGGTTCTGGGCGATCAGGTTGCTGCTGGCCAGGATCGCGTTGCCGTACAGATTGACGCCGGCATCCGAGTACTTGAGCACCGAGAGCTCGTCGGACTTCATGCGCGCGAACAGCGAGATCGCCGAGTCGTGGAAGTAGGTGGCGGCATCGACGTCGCCGCGCACCATCACGTTGTCGCGGGCGCTGAAGTCGGTGGTCTGCCACTGGAAGGCGTCGGCCTTCATGCCTTGCTTGCGCGCCACCATCGGCCAGGCGCGGCGAGTCGATTCGACCGCCGCAGCCGCGACCTTCTTGCCCTGCAGGCTCCTGAAGTCGGCGCTGATGCCGCRGTCCTTGCGGCCGATGATCACGAACGGTGCGCGGTTGTAGTACTGGTAGACCGCCTGCACCATCGGGGTGCCCGGGTTCTGCGCATTGAATTCGACCAGCGAACTGACGTCGCCGAGGCCCAGCTGGTAGACGCCGCTCGCGATGCGCGTAATGGAAGCCACCGAGCCGGCGCCGGTGTCGATCGTGACATCCAGCCCTTCGTCCTTGTAGTAGCCCTTGCTCTCGGCCAGGAAGAAGGGCGCGGTCTGGCCGTTGATGCGGAAGTCCAGCGTGAACTTGAGCGGCCTCGGCTTGCTTCCCTGCGCGAAGATGGCAGGAGCTGCGAGGGCGGCGGCGCAGGCGGCGCCCGTGGTGATGAAGTTGCGGCGTTGCATGAAATCGATCTCCGGAATTCGTGGGTCTTGAACACCGCGCCATGGGTCGGCGAGGCACTTCAAGAGCAATTTCCGGGCGGCGCACGAACGGGGTGCGTGCGCTGCTGAACGCTTCTACTCTTGCCTGCTGCCATGCAGGAGGCATGCCAGCCGCGGCAGGCCCGCAATTTGCATGAGATTCGGCGCAGAGTAGAAGCGTTCAGCTCTCGCGCACTGTCGCGGGGCGGGAAATTGCTCTTTCACGTGGGTCCCCACGCAACCGAAGGAGTCTTTTTTCATGCTCGTCACGCAGCAACCCGTTTTCCGCAAGTTCTGGCATGCCGTCATGCCCCTGGCCGATCTCCAGCAAGGCCCGAAGCCCTTCACGCTGCTCGGCGAGAACATCGTCCTGTTCCTCGATGCCGAAGGCCAGCCCGCCGCCTTGCGCGACCGCTGCTGCCACCGCACCGCCAAGCTCTCGAAGGGCTGGTGCGTTGACGGCGAAGGCAAGGCCTGCCGGCAGGGCGCGATCCAGTGCGGCTACCACGGCTGGACCTACGACCGCAGCGGCCAGGTGATCCGCATCCCGCAGTACGAGCCGGACCGCAAGATCTCGCCCGAGTACAAGACCACGGCCTTCCACTGCAGCGCGCGCTACGGCTACGCATGGGTGGCGCTCGAGGAGCCGGTCGCGGAGATTCCCGAGATTCCGGAGTTCGGCGCCGAGGGCTGGCGCACCATCCATCAGTTCTACGAGGCGTGGCAGACCAGCCCGATGCGCGCGCTCGAGAACTCCTTCGACAACTCGCATTTCAGCTTCGTTCACCGCGCGACCTTCGGTGTCGCCGCGAGCCCGAAGCCGAGCAAGTACGAATTGGTCGAGAACGATGGCGGCTTCTACGCCGAGACCGTGATCGAGGCCGTCAACCCGGCCCGGTTCCACGCCATCAGCGGCGTGACCGACCCGATCACCACGCGCCACATGCGCAATGCCTACTTCCTGCCGTTTTCGCGCCGGCTCGACATCGAGTACCCCTCGGGCATCCGCCACATCATCATCAACTGCTTCACGCCGATCGATGACGGCCGCATGCAGCTGTGCCAATGGCTGTTCCGCAATGACACCGAGGCCGACTGCGCGGCGCAGATGCTGATCGACTTCGACGAGGAGATCACGCGCGAGGACAAGGACATCCTCGAATCGACCGACCCCGATGCGCTGGTCGACACGCGCCGGCGCGGCGTCGAGTATTCGATGGAGTCGGACCGGCCCGGCATGCTGATCCGCAAGCACCTGATGCAATTGCTCGCGAAGCATCGCGAATCGGAAGTACATCGCATGCAGACCGTGCCGCACGCGCAGGCTGCCTGAAGCATTCGGGCGCTACCATTGCGTCCGATCATCAGGAGACTTTCATGAGCATCACAGTCCGCCGCGACGGCATCGCCAGCACCCGGCACATCGTCAAGATCCGCGCGCACGAGTTTCCGGTCGATGCATCGCCGGATCTCGGCGGCAAGGATGAGGGGCCCTTGCCGCATGATCTCTACGATGCATCGCTCGGCGCCTGCAAGGCGCTCACCGTGCTGGTCTACGCGCAGCGCAAAGGCATTCCGGTGGAAGAGATCGAAGTGATCGTCGACCGCGACGACAGCGAGGAACGCAAGGGCACCTATCGGCTGGGCACGTCGCTGCGCGTCACAGGCAACCTGACCGAAGCGCAGCGCGAAGATCTCCTTCGCGTGGCGAGCAAGTGCCCGGTGCACCGGCTGATGACCGAGGTCAAGACGGAGATCGAGACCCGCCTGGTCTGAGCGGCGCGGCCGGTCAGCCGACCACCACTTCGCTGATCTGCATCACCGGCTTGATGTCGGTGTAGTTCGAGATGTCGGCCATGATCTCCTTCGCATGCGGACCGAAGGCGGCCTGGAAGGATTCCACCGAGTCGGCGAAGACATGGCACATGCCCACGTAGGGCGCGGCCTCCTCAGGGGCGCCGCCAGCGAGGCCCTTGTCGATGGTGTAGGACTTGCAGGCGTCGCCCATGCGGCTCTTGAGCAGCGGCATGTGCTTGTCGCGGTAGTAGGCGTGGTCGAAACGCGCGCCGGGGGTGTTGGGGTACATCACGCTGACCTTGATCATGCTCGTCTCCTTGGAAGAACCGGCAAGGATAGGCGAATTTTGCCCCCCACGCTCCCCCACTGCGTGTGGGTCGCTGCCCCCGAGGGGGCCGCGGGCCGCCTTGGGGCGGCCCGGCGTCGGCCCGGTTCACTCCCCCTGCGAACCCCGGTGCGCCCACCCCGTGGTGTGCTTCTCGACCGCGCTGAACAGCTCGTACATGCCCATCGCCATCGCGCCCACCACCATCAGGCCGGCGAAGGCCAGCCCCATCTGCATCGACGAGCCGGCCGAGATCAGCAGGTAGCCGATGCCCTCGTTGGCGGCGGTCATCTCCGACACCGTGGTGCCGACGAAGGCCAGCGTGATCGCCACCTTGAGCGAGGCGAAGAAGTAGGGCATCGAGCGTGGGAAGCCGATCTTCATGAGCACGTCCCAGCGCTTGGCGCCGAGCACCCGCAGCACGTCCTCGAGTTCGGGCTCCAGCGTCGCCAGTCCGGTCGCGATGTTGACCATGATCGGGAAGAAGCTGATAAGGAAGGCCGTGAGGATCGCCGGCCCGACGCCGATGCCGAACCAGACCACCAGGATCGGCACGAAGGCCGCCTTCGGCAGCGCATTGAAGGCGGTCATCAGCGGGTACATCGCCGCATAGGCGAGCCGCGAGCTGCCTATCACGAAGCCGAGCAGCACGCCGACCACGATCGCCAGGCCGAAGCCCGCCATCGTGACCCAGAAGGTGCGCCAGGCGTGGCCCGCGATGATTTCCTTGAACTCCCAGAACTGAGTCCAGATGCGCCAGGGGCTCGGGAAGATGAACTCCGAGACGCCGAAGCCCGAGCAGATGATCTGCCACAGCACGATGACCGCGACCAGCAGCAGCCAGGGCGACCAGCGTTCGATTTGCTTGTTGTTCTTCATGGATGGCTTACTGCGGGATCGCAGCCGGCGCCTTCGCGGCATCGGCGATCGCATTGCTGCGGATGGCGCCGATATGGCCGCGCAGCTCGAGCACGATGTCGGTGAATTCCTTGGTGTAGGTCAGCTCGAGCTCGCGCGGGCGCGGCAGTTCGATCTCGCGCTTGACGACGAAGCGGCCCGGGCTCTTGCTCATCACGTAGACCGTGTCGGCCAGAAATACCGACTCGCGCAGGTCGTGCGTGACCAGGATCACGTTGAACTGCTGCTCGGTCCAGAGGTCGCGCAGGATGCACCAGAGCTCCTCGCGCGTGAAGGCGTCGAGCGCGCCGAACGGCTCGTCGAGCAGCAGCATCTTGGGCTCGTGGATCAGTGCCCGGCAGATGCTGGCCCGCTGCTGCATGCCGCCCGACAGTTGCCACGGGAACTTGTCCTCGTAGCCGCCGAGGCCGACCTTCTGCAGCAGCTTGCGGGCCCGCTCGACGTACTCGCGGCGCCTGGCCTTGAAGGTCGAGCGGTAGGGCTCGACGATCTCCAGCGGCAGCAGCACGTTGTCGACCGTGGTGCGCCACGGCAGCAGCGAGGGCGCCTGGAAGGCCATGCCCGAGATTTTCAGCGGCCCGGTCACAGGCTCGCCGTCGATCCGGATCTTGCCCATCGAGGGCATCCGCAGGCCCGTGGAGAGCTTCATGAAGGTCGACTTGCCGCAGCMCGAAGGCCCGACGATGGCGATGAACTCGCCGCGCTTGACCTTCAGGTCGATCGCCTCGACCGCGAAGTGGTTGGCGCGCAGCAGTTCCTCGTTGTAGGCGAGCCAGACGTCCTGGAAATCGACGAAGGACGCGTTGTCGGTCTCCGCCATTACTTGCGGAGGATGTTCAGTTCGGCCGCGGGCGGTAGCAGCGAACCGTTCCACACCGCATCCGGATTGACGCGCGTCTTGGTCCCGAAGGCATCCGACACCTGCGAGGCCATCAGCGACAGCCGGCCGGCGTTGACCTGGCCGAAGCCCTCGGCACGGGCATCGGGCGTGTTGACCACGGTGTCGATCGCGAGCTTGAGGCGGCGCGTCTCGAGTTCGCTGTTGACGATGCCGTCGCGGGCCTTGATCGACTCGATCGCGACCGCCGGATTGGCGATCACTTCCTTGGCGCCCTTGGTGAAGGCCGCAAGGAAGGCCTTGACCGCCGCCGGGTTCTCTTTGATCAGCTTGGGCGAGGCGATGATCGCGTTGCCATACAGCTTCACGCCATATTCGGGGTAGGGCAGGATCACGATGTCGGCCGCCTTGGCGCCGCGCGACTCCAGGTTCAGCAGCGAGGTGAAAGTGAAGCCCGTGATGGCGTCGATGTCGCCGCGCAGCAGCATCGTTTCGCGCAGGGTCGGGTCCATCGCGGTCCAGTTGACTGCGCCGATGTTGTTGGCCTTGGCGAAGATCGGGAAGGCGCGGCGGCCGGCGTCGAACACCGGCGCGCCGAGTTTCTTGCCGCTCAGGTCGGTGGGCTTGGCGATGCCGCTCTTCTTGAGCGCCATGACCGACGCCGGCGTGTTGTTGTAGACCATCATGACCGCGACCGGCTTGTTCGGACTGTCGGGGTTGTTGGCGTGGAACTCCATCAGCGCCGCCAGGTCGGCGAAGCCCATGTCATAGGCGCCCGAGGCCACGCGCGTGACCGCGCCGCCTGAGCCGTTGCCGGCGTCGACCGTGACGTCGAGGCCGTTGGCCTTGAAGTAGCCTTTGGCGGCCGGGTGCGTGAAGAAGGCCCCGGGTCCCTCGAAGCGCCAGTCCAGCTGGAACTTGATCGGCGTCGTCTGCGCATGCGCAGTGCCCAGCCCGAAGCTGAGCGCGGAGGCGGCGAGGAAGGTCTGGAGCAGGTGGCGCTTGTTCATTCAGGTGAGTTCCGTGATGGGGGAGGGATGCACGAGGATTCAAGCAAAAACGGTGCCGGCACGCACTTGGTGCGAACCCTTCAGGTCGACCCAAGCGAGTGCATGCGGTAACTGTGAGTTTCCGATGCGCAGTGAGACGAACAGACGAACGCCCCGCCGCGTGCACCACGGCGGGGCGTCCAACGTGGTGCGCGGCGGGCGCGGCCTAGCGCGGCGAATTCGCGTCGGCCACCGCCAGCGCGGTCATGTTGACCACCCGGCGCACGGTTGAGGAGGCCGTCAGGATGTGGGCCGAGCCCTGTGCGCCCATCAGGATCGGGCCGACCGTGACGCCGTTGCCGCCGGTCATCTTCAGCACGTTGAAGAGGATGTTGGCGGCATCGAGGTTCGGGCAGATCAGCAGGTTGGCCTCACCGGTGAGCGAGGTTTCGGGCAGCGCCTTGAGGCGCACGTCCTCCGACAGCGCGGCGTCGCCGTGCATCTCGCCATCGCATTCGACGTCGGGCGCCATCTTGGCGAACAGGTCGCGCGCCAGGTGCATCTTGCGCGCCGAGGCGCGCTCCGACGAGCCGAAGTTGGAGTGCGACAGGAAGGCGACCTTGGGCGGCAGGCCGAAGCGTCGCACCTCGTCGGCCGCCATCATCGCGATGTTGGCCAGGGTCTCGGCGCTCGGGTCTTCGTGGACGTTGGTGTCGGCGATGAACAGCGTGTATTTTTCGAGCGTCAGCGCGTTGAGCGTGGCGAAGCCCGGCGCGCCGCGCTTCAGGCCCAGCACCTGGTTCAGGATCTTCAGGTGGCTGTCGAAGCGGCCGACTAGGCCGCACAGCATCGCATCGGCGTCGCCGAGGTGCAGCATCAGCGAGGCGATGGTGGTGTTGGAGCGCCGCACCATTGCCTTCGAGGCCTCGGGCGTGATGCCGCGCCGGCCCATGATCTGGTGGTAGGCTTCCCAGTAGGTGCGGAAGCGCGGATCGTCCTCGGGGTCGACGCATTCGACGTCCTTGCCGAGGCTGATGTGCAGTCCGGCCTTCTTGATGCGGGCCTCGATCACGGCCGGGCGTCCGACCAGGATCGGCTTGGCCAGGCCTTCGTCGACCGCCAGCTGGGCGGCGCGCAGCACGCGGTCATCCTCGCCTTCGGCGTAGGCGACGCGCTTGGCGGTGGCCAGCTTGGCGGCGCTGAACACCGGCCGCATGAACATGCCGGTCTGGTAGACGAAGCGGGTCAGATGCTGGCGATAGGTGTCGAGGTCCTCGATCGGCCGGGTCGCCACGCCCGAGTTCTGCGCGGCCTTGGCGACCGCGGGCGCGATGCGCAGGATCAGCCGCGAGTCGAAGGGCTTCGGAATGATGTAATCGGGCCCGAAGGCCAGTTCCTGGCCGGCGTAGGCGGTGGCGACCTCTTCGCTGATGTCGGCCTTGGTGAGGCTGGCGATCTCGTGCACGCAGGCCAGCTTCATTTCTTCCGTGATCTTGCTCGCGCCGCAGTCGAGCGCGCCGCGGAAGATGTAGGGGAAGCACAGCACGTTGTTGACCTGGTTCGGATAGTCCGAACGGCCGGTGGCGATGATGCAGTCGGGGCGCACGGCCTTCGCCAGTTCGGGCCGGATCTCGGGCTCGGGGTTGGCCAGCGCCAGGATGATCGGCTGGCTGCCCATGCTCTTGACCATGTCCTGCGTGACCACGCCGGGCGCCGAGCAGCCGAGGAAGACGTCGGCATTCTTCATGACGTCGGCGAGCGTGCGGTCGCCGCTGTCCTTCTGGGCGTAGCGGGTCTTGGAATCGTCGAAGCCGCCGGGCCGGCCGATGTAGATCAGGCCCTTGGAGTCGACCGCGTAGATGTTGGCCCGCTTGGCGCCCAGCCCGACCATGACGTCGAGGCAGGCGATCGCCGCGGCACCGGCGCCCGAGACCGCGATCTTGACCTCCTCGATCTTCTTGCCGACCAGTTCCAGGCCGTTGATCAGTGCGGCGGCCGAGATGATCGCGGTGCCGTGCTGGTCATCGTGGAACACCGGTATGTTCATGCGCTCGCGCAGCTTCTTCTCGATGTAGAAGCACTCGGGCGCCTTGATGTCCTCGAGGTTGATGCCGCCCAGCGTGGGCTCGAGCGCGGCGATAATGTCGACCAGCTTGTCGGGGTCGTTCTCGGCCAATTCGATGTCGAAGACGTCGATGCCGGCGAACTTCTTGAACAGGCAGCCCTTGCCTTCCATCACCGGTTTGCTGGCCAGCGGCCCGATGTTGCCCAGGCCCAGCACCGCGGTGCCGTTGGTGACCACGCCGACCAGGTTGCCGCGCGAGGTGTACTCGGCCGCGAGCGTGGGGTCGGCCTCGATGTCGAGGCAGGGATAGGCAACGCCGGGCGAGTACGCCAGCGACAGGTCGCGCTGGTTCAGCAGCGGTTTGGTCGGCGAGATCGAGATCTTGCCCTTGACGGGCGATCGGTGGTATTCCCGTGCGGCATCGCGCAATGCTTCTTCGGCGGGTGAAAGGGTGTTGGCCATTCTTGTCTCCTTGCTGTCTTGGCTCAGGCTAGAGGCTACCCCAAAGTGGCCTGGGCAGGGGCCAGGGCCTCGCCCACCCGTTCGGCCGACCCGAAGGCCAGCGTGAACCCGAGCGCACCGTGCCCGGTATTGAAGATCATGTTGGAGGGCGCCCCTTCGAGCCGGCCGACGATCGGCACGCCGGTCGGCGTCGCCGGGCGCATGCCGGTCCAGGGTTGTAGCGCCTCGAGCCGGCCGGCCTGCGGAAACAGCGCGCGCGTGGCCTCGGCCAAGGCCTCGACGCGGCCCGCGGGGATGCTGGCGTCATGCCCGACTAGCTCGGCCATGCCGGCGACGCGCAGGCGCGATCCGATGCGCGCGAACACCACCTTGCGGGCGCTGTCGGTCACGCTCACCCGGGGCGCTGCGCCGGCGGCCGGATCGACCTCGACCGTGATGCTGTAGCCCTTGAGCGGGTAGACCGGCAGGTAGGCGCCGAGCTGGCGACCCAGCCGGTGCGAGGCGGTCCCCAGTGCCATCACGAAGGCATCGGCCTCGATGTCGCCGGCGCCAGTGCGGACCGCGGCCACCCGCCCGCCGCGGACGTCGAAGTCTTGGATCTCGGTGTCGAGCTCGAAGCGAACGCCGCGAGCGCTCAGCTCCCGCACCAGCTCGGTACAGACCTTGAGGCAGTCGGCCGCGCATTCGCTCGGCGTGTGGATCGCGCCCGCGATCTGCGGGCGATAGCCCGCCAGCGCGGGCTCGATGGCGATGCACTCGTCGGCCGTGACCAGGCGCTGCCGGCTGCCCATGGCGCGCTGCAGTTCCAGCTGCCGCTGGGCGCCCGCCAGCGACGCCGCGCCGGGGTAGAGCACCAGCTTGCCGGTGGCCGAGAAATCGCAATCGGGCGCGACGTCGGCGCGCATGACCTCGAAGGCCGCGCGGCTCTGCGCCGCCAGCGCCAGCAGGCGGGCGGTGCTCTCGTGCGAGGTGCGGGCATTGCAGGCCTTCAGGAAGGCCAGGGCCCAGCGCCACTGCAGCGGGTCGAGTTGCGGACGCAGCTTGAGCGGCGATGAAGGCGAGAGCAGCAGCTTGGGCAGTTGCTTCCAGATCGACGGGTCGGCCAGCGGCTGCACATAGGAGTAGCTCAGCTGCGCGCCATTGCCGCCGCTGGCCCCGCCGCCGGGCGTGGCGCGGTCGATCACGCTGACCTGGAAACCCTGGCGGTTCAATTGCCAGGCGGTGGCCAAGCCGACGATGCCGGCCCCCAGCACGCAGACGTGCATGACGCTTTCCTCTCGCAGTTCCTTGGAGGGATCGACTCTAGGCCCGTGGCGCCGTGCCGGGAAATGCCAAAAGCGCCGCAGCCCATAGCCAAAGCGCATGGCATGGCTGCCCCATAACTTTTGGTCATGGGCGACGGCGCAAAAGGAATTGTGATCGGCAGCCGATTGATTCCTACACTCGCTGACCTTCAACCAGCCGAAAGCGCTCGCATGAAATTCTCCGCATCGATGGCAGCGGTTCTGCTCGCCGCCGCCACCACGGGTGCCCAAGCCGCCGACACCCTGGCCAAGATCGCCGAGACCGGCAAGATCACGCTGGCCTACCGCGAGTCTTCCGTGCCTTTCAGCTACCTCGACGGTCCGAACAAGCCGATCGGCTTCTCGGTCGAACTGTCCAATGCGGTGGCCGATGCAGTCAAGAAGAAGCTCAACAAGCCCAACCTCGAAGTGGCGCTGATGCCGGTGACCTCGCAGAACCGGATCCCGCTGATCGCCAACGGCACCATCGACCTGGAATGCGGCTCGACCACCAACAACACGGCCCGCGCCAAGGACGTCAGCTTCGCGGTCAACCACTTCTACACCGGCACCCGGCTGCTGGTGAAGAAGTCCTCGAAGATCAAGAACTACGCGGACCTAGCGAAGAAGACCGTGGCCAGCACCACCGGCACCACCAACGCGCTGGTCATGCGCAAGTACAACGCCGAGAAGAACCTCGACATGGACCTGGTGCTCGGCAAGGACCACGCCGATGCCTTCCTGCTGGTCGAGGGCGACCGCGCGGTGGCCTTCGCGATGGACGACATCCTGCTGTTCGGCCTGATCGCCAATGCCAAGAACCCGGCCGACTTCGAGGTCGTCGGCGACGCGCTGCAGGTCGAGCCCTACGCCTGCATGCTGGCCAAGGACGACCCGGCCTTCAAGAAGCTGGTGGACGACACCTTCATCGGCCTCATGAAGAGCGGCGAATTCGAGAAGATGTACACAAAGTGGTTCCTGCAGCCGATTCCGCCCCGCGGCGTGCCGCTGAACCTGCCGATGAGCCCGCAGTTGCGCGAGAACATCCAGGCGCCGAACGACAAGCCGGCGACCTGAACGCGAAGGGCGGCAACCCATGCGCACGCCGCAGACCGTCGGCATCCTCGGCGGCATGGGCCCGGCAGCGGGGGCCGATTTCGTGCGCCTGTTCGTCGAGGCCTGCGCGCTGCTGCTGCGAGCCCGTGGCCAGGCGGTGGCGGACCAGGCCTTTCCCGAGCACTGGCTGGCCCAGGTGCCGGTGCCCGACCGCAGCGGCGCGCTCGAATCGGCGGCGCTGGGTGCGCACCAGCCGCTCGAGCCGATGCTGCAGGCACTGGGCCGGCTGGCCGCCCTGGGCAGCCGCGCGGTCGCGATCGCCTGCAACACCGCCCACGCCTGGCACGCGACGCTGCAGGAACGCTTTCCGCAGGTCGAGGTGCTGCACGTGGCGCGCGAAGTGTCGGCCAGCCTGGCGGCCCGAGGCGTGCGCCGCGCCGCGCTGATGGCCACCGAAGGCACCTACCGGGTCGGCCTCTATAAGCAGGCGATGGCGAGCGCCGGCATCGACTGCCACCTGCCGCTGGACGACGAGCGGCGGCTGCTCATGCGCGGCATCTACGACGGCGTCAAGGCCGGCGACCTGGCATTGGCCCGGTCCTGTTTCAGCCGGGTGGCGTTGCAGCTGGCGCAACGGCACGGGCCGGTCGCCATCGTCATGGGCTGCACCGAGATTCCGCTCGGGCTGCAGGGGGCGACAGAACTCCAGGGCCTGGACCTGGTGGATCCGGCGCGGGTGCTGGCGTTCGCGCTGGCGTCCCGTGCATACTTTGATTCAAGCGGCGTGGGGTCGCCATGCCGGCAGGGGCGCGGGCATCCCCCTTGACACGGTTGATAAGATCAAAGCTGCCCTGGCCTGGTTCCAAGCCAACGGAGTGGCCTGGCCGCTACCGTCAGCCGCGTTCCGCCGAAAGCCGTCCGATGGACGGCTTTTGTTTTGCCCTCTTGCGC
>NZ_JBFUIU010000123.1:0-15948 GCF_056401695.1 Variovorax sp. P4_D9 | reverse complement strand
GTCGTGCGCCTGGCCAATGACACCGAATTTGGGTTGGCAAGCTATTTCTACAGCCGCGACATCGGCCGCATCTTGCGCGTGGCGGAAGCGCTGGAGTACGGCATGGTGGGCGTGAATACAGGTCTGATCTCCAACGAGGTTGCGCCCTTTGGCGGCGTCAAGCAATCCGGGCTGGGTCGCGAAGGCTCACGACATGGGATCGAGGACTACCTGGTGACGAAGTACATCGCGCTAGCCGGTCTCTGAGGATAGCGCCGACCGTCATGCTCGGACAGCCGCTGTTCTCGCGCCATGCCCAGAGCACGGGCGCGCTGCGCTACGCCTTGAACTTCGTCCGCTCGCAACTGCCCTTGGTTCGCATCGACGCGCTGCCCTGAACACCTCAGGCGCGGCCCATGGTCTCCAGCAGGACGGCCTGCAGCAGGGCGCGGTGGTTCTCCGCTCGCCGAGCCTCGTCGATCGGGCCGTCCGGCCCCTGCAGCAACCAGTGCGGAGGACGCGTGGCATCGACGGCGAGGGCCCCCGCTTCCGAGGCCACATCCGGATCGCTGGCCACCCGGACGGCGAAGCCCATGTCCTCGGCCGCCGACAGGAAGGCGCGGTCGCGGCCCGTCTGCGGCTCGCCATGGAACAGCAGCGTCTGCGCCGGCGGCGGCGGCGATCGGCAGTCGCAAAGCGTCAACAGGTCCGCCAGCATCCTCGCCGGGTGCTCGTCCAGACCCAGCCCGGCAAAGACCGGGACGCCCGCTTCCTGCTCGATCCGGTCCACCGTGGCGGGCGAGAGCGCTGCGCAGTCGATGGCGTCGTACATGCGTCCCAGCAGGCGCGCCAGCGTCCCGATGTCCTGCGGCGTTCCGTCCTCGGGCTCGACGAACCGGATCTCGGCGACGCGGGCGCCCAGGTCCAGCGCAGCGCGATGGAGGGTCGACTCCTTCCGCCCCGGGGACGCGCCGGCCAGCAATGCCAGGTTCCTGCCGCGCAGTGTCTTGCCGAGGGCGCCGGCGCGGCCATCCGCCCGCAGGCGCCTGGCGGCGGCGAAGACGGCGAGAACGCGACCCGCGTCCAGCGGCTCGTCCCACCAGCGGCGGTGAAAGGGGATGGAAAGGGCGGTGCTCACACCCCTGAAGGTAGGGCCTGCGGCAAGAATGACCTTGACCCCCATCAAATCCGTCGAGCCATCGCGGCAGATCGATGGCTGATACTGAACCGACACCGAAGGTTGACTCACTGTTACCGAGGCCGTCTTCGCATTGATGTGCCTGTTGCACGCCCTTCCTAAGCTGTGCCCATCGATCTGCAAGGAGCAAGAAAATGATTGAAGCCAGCGTATCCAGGTGCACGGGGTCTGCCGTTCGGCGCATCGCCGACATGTTGCAGTTGCTCGAGGACAGCTTTCCGATTCATCGGCGGGTGGTCCATTCGGGCGACTCGGTGTACCAGATGGGCCAGGAATTCGGCTGTCTCTACATCGTCAACTCGGGCTACTTCAAGCTGGTCAACCTGTCCGGCGAGGGGCGCGAGCAGGTGGTCGGGCTGTATTTCAAGGGCGACTGGCTCGGCCTCGACGGCATTGCGGCGGGGCAGTACAACTGCGACGCGATCGCCATGGACACCGGCGAGATCTGGGCCATTCGCTACGACGCCCTGATCCAGGCGGCCGTCCGCACGCCGGCGCTGCTGACCGTGCTGCACGAGGCCATGAGCCGCGAACTGACGCGCGACCACGACTCCATGCTGTCGCTGTGCACGCTGCCCGCCGACGCCCGCGTCGCCGGCTTCCTGCGCTACTGGGCCGATGCCCTCGCTCAGCGCGGCCTTCGCACCGACCAGATCACGCTGCGCATGACCCGGGCGGAGATCGGCAACTACCTCGGCATGACGCTCGAGACGGTGAGCCGGGCCTTGTCGCGGCTGGCACGGGGCGACGTGATCCGCTTCACCGAGAAAGGCCGGCGAGACATCCACATCCCGCAGGTGGAAGCGCTCACGGCCTTCATCCAGGGCAGCGTGGCACCGGCCGCTGCCTATCACTGAGCGGGGCCGGGGCCGAGGGGGCGCGGCGGCTCAGGCCGCCTCGACCCTGGGCACCAGGATGTAGCCCGCGCCCCGGACCGACTTGATGATCTGGGGGTTCTCGGGGTCGGCCTCGATCTTGCGCCGCAGGCGCCCGACCTGGACATCGATCGTGCGGTCGAAGGGGCCGCCTTCGCGGCCCCGTGTGTGTTCGAGCAGGAAGTCCCGCGACAGCACCCGACCGGGGTGATTGGCCAGCGTGAACAGCAGTTCGAATTCGCCGCTGGTCAGGGCCACTTCGTTGTTCGCCGAATCGAGCAGGCGCCGCGCCGCGGTGTCGAGTTCCCAGCGATCGAAGCGCAGCCGTGTCGGAGGTCCCGCCGGAGCTGCCGCCGCGGCCTGGGGCGCGGCGGGCGCGGGCGAGGCCAAGCGGCGAAGCACCGCCTTGATGCGGGCCACCAGCTCGCGCAGGTCGAAGGGCTTGGTGACATAGTCGTCGGCACCCACTTCGAGTCCGACCACCTTGTCGACGGCATCGCCGCGGCCGGTCACGATGACCAGCCCGCAATGCCAGTGTTCCCGCAGCTGACGGGCGATCGTGAAGCCGTCTTCCCCAGGCAGGCCCAGGTCGAGCAGCACCAGCGCGGGCGGATCGCGCGCCATGAGTTCCATCAGCGTCTTGCCGGAATGCAGCTGGCTGACCCGAAAGCCATGGCCGGCGAGGTAGGTGGCCAGCAGCTGGGTGATGTCCGGTTCGTCGTCCAGGACTGCGAGATGGATGGAGGTGCTCACGCGCGCATCGTAGTCGGGCCGGTCCGGTCCATCAATCGGTACCGGCCGGTGTCAGCCGGCGCCGCCGAGAAGAATGGCCTGGACGATCCGGCACCGCCGGTCCGCGAGTGGCGACTGGCGGCCCAGCCGCGCAGCCAGCCGGGCGCTCGGATGGCTGCTCAGGGCGATCCCGCCATAGACCGGGACACCCGAATCGGACCGGATCTGCGCCATCAGGCGGGGCTCCATCCCGTGGCACTCGATCGCATCGTAGAGGCGGCCCAGCACATGGGCTGTGTGCTGGATGTCCTGGGCGCTGCTGTGGGCGTCGAGCTTGGGTTGGACATGGGCGACGCGGCCCCCCAGTTCGGTCACCGCGCGCCGGAACAGCTGCGCAGCGTCGTCGTCGGCGCGCTCGCACAGCAGGGCCAGGATCTTGCCGCGCAACGCCGAACGCAGCGGATCGCCGTCACGGGCATGCTCGATACGCTGGGCACGCTCGACGAGCGTGGCTGCATCGGTGGGCCAGGACGCGTCGAGGGGGCTCGAACTGGCAGCGTGGTCGGACGGGCGGGGCTGCATGGCGGTAGGTTGCACGTGGACAACCAGCCTATCGCAGGACCCGGCGCCGGCCTTGACCCCGATCAAGCGCGCGCGATGGGGACCTCGTCCGGGGTCAGGCTGCGCGGGAAGCCGCCAGGACCTTGGCGATGGCGTTCGCCAGCTCCTGCCGCGTGCAGGGCTTGCGCAGCAGCTCCCAGCGCAATGGCGAGTCGCGGCCGGCACCCAGCAGCTCGGGCGAGAAGCCCGACATCAGGAGGATCGGCATCGATGGGAAGCGCTGCTGGGCCCGGGCTGCGAGTTCGGTGCCGCGCAGGCCGAAGCCCAGCGCGACGTCGGTCAGCAGCAGGTCGAAGGGCGGCCGGGTGTCCAGCATCAGCAGCGCCTGTTCGGCGTTGGCCGCCATCGTCACCTGGAGGCTCATCGCGTCCAGGAAGGTGGCGACGACGGTGCGCAGGTCGTTGTCGTCTTCCACCAGCAGCACCTTGAGTCCGGTCGGAATGGGCCTGGCGGCGCCTTCCTCGCTGCCGGCACCTTGCTCGCCCGTGGGGGACTGCGGGATGTACAGCGTCACGGTGGTGCCTAAGCCGATTTCACTGTYGATCGTCAGGGCGCCGCGCGACTGGCTCACGAATCCGTAGACGGTGCTCAAGCCGAGCCCCGTTCCGCGCCCGGCCTCCTTGGTCGTGAAGAAAGGCTCGAGCGCCCGCTCCTTGACGTCGTTCGACATCCCCGTTCCGGTATCGGAAATCGAGATCCCCACGAACTGCTGGCCGTCGGGACCGGCCTCCACGTGCAGGCCGGGCGGCAACGCGGAACAGACCCGGGCCCCGAAGCGCAGGACGCCCCCGGCGGGCATCGCATCCCGGGCGTTGATCGCGATGTTGAGCAGGGCCGACTCCAGCTGGACAGGGTCGACCCGCACCGGCGGGCAGGGCTCCGGCGTGTCGACCTCGATGTGGATGTGCTGGTCGAGCGTTCGACGCAGCATGTCGGCCAGCGCCTTGAGGGTGAGTTCGACGTTCACCTGGCTGGGCATCAGTACCTGGCGGCGCGAGAACGCCAGCAGCTTGCCCGTGAGGTCGGCGCCGCGCCGCGTGGCCCGCATGGCGGCGCCGACGAGCTGTTGGGCATGGCTGTCGTCGGCGATCGATGGGTAGTCTTGCAGCACCTGCAGATTGCCCTGGATGATCGTCAGCAGGTTGTTGAAGTCGTGCGCGATGCCGCCGGTCAGCTGGCCGACGCTTTCCAGCCGCTGCGCATGCTTGAGCGCATCCTCCGACTCGACCCGCTGGAGGCTGGCGCCCAGCAGGCTCGCGAGCGCCAGGAGGAAGCGCGTCTCGTCCTCGCCGAAGTCTCGCCGGGCCTTGGATCGGACCGACAGGGCTCCGATGGTGTTGCCCCGGTCCGATATCGGCACCGCCAGGCCGCTGGTCAGGCCGGCCTCCAGGTAGGCGGGGGGAACGACGAAACGGTCCTCCTGGCCATAATCCTCGACCCGCAGCGGCCGTTCCTGGTACAGCACCAGGCCCGGCGTGGTGTCCGCGCGATAGGGCAGGACCGTGCCGATCTCCTCGCCCGGCACCATGCCGACGCCGCTCGCCACCCGCAGCCCCTGGCGGTCCTTGTCGAGCAGAAACACCATCGCGACGTCGACCTGCAGGGCCTCCGCCGCGATCACCGGGACATGGCCCAGCAAGGCGTGCGGATCGCGGGCATCGACCACAAGGCGGCCGAACTCCGCCAGGTGGGCGTTGTAGCGCCCGCGCTGCAGGGCCTGCTGCACCCGCGGATAGGCGCCGATATCGCGGATCGCGGCGATCACCAGCGGCAGACCCTGGGCCTGCAGCGGGCTGAGCGCGATCTCAACCATCACCTCGCTGCCGTCCTTGCGGCGCGCCACCAGTTCGGTGTGCGTTCCCATCGGGCGGGCCCGGGGCGCGCGCCCGTAGCTTTCGCGAAATTGCGCATGACGGGGTCGGATCGCATCGGGGACCAGCGCATCGACGGGACTGCCGATCAGCTCGTCGACCGTGTAGCCCAGCAGCCGGGCCGCCGGCGGATTGCACATCACGATCGTGCCGCCGGCATCGACCACCAGCAGCGAGTCGGGAAAGGCCAGGAACAGCGAGCGGAACACGTTGCGCTCGTCGATGCCGGCCGGCAGCAAGGCGGCGGGAGGCGAGGAAGCGGACATGGGTGGCGGGTCTGACGTCATCGGGCGCAAGTGTCCGCGCATCCGGCCCGGATGAGAAGAGCGGCGAACCCCGATCGCTGCCGCCGGCGCCGCCGCCCTTGCGTCGACGGTCAATGCGCCATCAGAATGGGCACCGTCATCGAGTGCAGGAGGGTCCGGGTGGCGCCGCCGAGCACCAGTTCGCGGGCCCGGCTGTGTCCGTAGCAGCCCATCACGATCATCTCGGCGCCGCAATCGGCCGCGAGCGAGAGCAGGTCCTCGCCGGCATGGCCTTCGGACAGCCGGGCCTGCTCGTGAACCTGCGCGACACCGTGCCGCCGGAGGTATTCCCGCACCTGCACCGGCGCCGCCTGGGTTTCGTCGTCGTCGTGGTCGACCAGGTGCACCTGCTTGGCGCCGCGCAGGAAATGCAGCGCCGCCGTGACCGCATGGGCGGCCTCGCGGGTCGATTTCCAGGCGATCAGGACGGTCTTGGGCGCGATGCTCGCCGCGCCGGCATAGGGGATCAGCAGGGCCGGGCGTCCGCCGTCGATCAGCACCGACTCGACGAAATCCGCCGGGACGTCGAAGCCCTGCGCATCGCCGGGGTCTCGCTGGCCGAGGAACAGCAGGTCGGCGCTCAGCGCCCGGCGCGCGAAGGTCGCGGTCACCGGCTCGCCGGCGAGCTCCAGCCACTCGCAGGCCTGCTTGCTGCTGCCGCGTGCCCGTTCGAAGGCGCCCATGGCCTTGATCCGGTGGTCGAGATCGATCTTGCCCGCCAGCGGCAGGGCAGCCCCGCCCGGCATGGGCAGCACCGGCGGGTAGAGCGGTGCGACCGCGAACAGCGCGCTCACCCGCGCATCGCAGTCGGCCGCCAGTTGCAGCGCGAGCCGCAGCCGTGTCTCCGCGCGTGCCGTGCCGTCCAAGTGGACGAGGAGGGATTTGAGAGGCGACATCATGGGACGGCTCCTGCGGGAGACGGAATGCTGCGGGACTCTTCAGCGCTGCCGTCGACTCTCGGCGATGTCCTGACAGGCGGCGCAACGAATGGCCATGGCCTGGGCCAGCAGCCTTTCGCGCGGGATCTCCTCGCCRCAGTCGATGCAGATCCCGTACCGGCCTTCGGCCATCCGCTGTTGCGCCTGTTCGATCGCCCTCAGCCGGGTGCGGTCGACCTCGATCTGCGCGAAGCGCACGTCGTCGAGCTGTTCGACCTCGGCATCGTCGGCATGGCTGTGGACGCCGTGCTCGCCGGCGCGCGCGTCGCCAGCAGGGTGCGGTGCAGCGTCCTGCAGTTCGTCGAGAACCTGGCGCTTCAGGACGCCTAGTTGAAGGGCCAGGGCTTTACGGTCGGCCGCAGTGAGATGCTTCATGGGGTCATTCCTCGACCAGCAGGTTGTTGACGACGCTCCCGACGCCGGGCGCCGACCAGGCGGCACCTTGCGCGGCCTTGCGCTCGGCCCAGGAGCGGACATGTCCGCGCAGCGTGACCTGGGCGCCTTCGACCCGGACCTCGATATGCTGCGCATCCCGGTCGGCCTGCCGCTGCAGGGCCTCCCGGATCTTGCGCTCGACGTCGGCCGGGCTGAAGCGGGCCTTCACCTCGACCAGGTCGGTCACGCCCTTGACGCCCAGCAGGTTGCGCACGGCGACTTCGGCGGCCCGGCGCTGGTATTCCCATTCGACCCGGCCGTTGAGCGTGATCCAGCCGTTCTCGACCATCGGATGGATGGCGTCGTCGGGCACCAGCACATTCCACTCGAGCGCGTTCTCGGCCGCCCTGGCGATGTCGGCGTCGTCRCGTTCGCTGCCGGYGGGCAGCTTGACCACCATCTCGACGGCCAGGGCCTTCACGCCCTTGACGCGCTGCGCAGCGCGTTCGATGGCGTGCTTCTCGGCGTGGCTCGAGGGGTGTCCGGTCAGCGTCACCACGCTATCCTGGACGATGACGCCGACGTCGGTGGCGGTGATCGCGGGGTCGAAATTCAGCTCGGCGACGATGTCGCTTCGCAGCATGGCATCGGACTTCATGGCATTCCTTTCGGTGATGGATCGGAGCGGGCCCGCCGCTTGCGGCAGGATCTCCTGGCTCGCAATGGAGTCTGGCCCAGCGTCCGGACGCGGCCTTGATCGGCGTCAAGGGAGGCGCATGGCCGTCGCGTGAACATTGGCCCGTCTCCATCGAAGTCGAAAGACCCACCATGAACCTCGGAACCCTCCTGGTGCACCTGGACCACTCGGCCGCGTGCGCGGCGCGTGTCGGACTCGCCGCTTCGCTGGCGAGGGTGCATGGCAGCCATCTGGTCGGGCTCATCCCCACCGGCTTGTACGACGGCCGCATTCCTGCCGATGCAATGTCGAAGGGCGACGCCAGCTTCGCCGCCGCGTCCGCCGACTACCTTCGCATTCGTGCGGAGGCCGTCGCCCACGTGTTCAAGGACCAGTTGCGCGGACCCGGGCCGCTCTCCAGCGAGGTTCGCGTGGTGGACGAACCCTCGGTCGACGCCATCATCCGGCATGGCCGTGCCAGCGACCTGGTGATCGTGGGACAGGACGACGAAGACACCGACGACATGACCGCCCGCAAGCTGGCCGAGCAGGTCATGCTGCACGTCGCCCGGCCCGTCCTCGTGGTGCCTCGCGCCGGGTCGGTGCGGCAGCCTGGCGACAAGGTGCTGGTCGCGTGGGACGGCTCGCGGGAGGCGGCGATGGCCTTGCGCGACGCGCTGCCGCTGCTGGCCCCGGCGTCATCCGTGTCGCTGGTTTCGCTGCAGCGGGCCGGCGAGACCGTGGACGAAGGCCCGCTGCTGATTCCGCAGACCCTCGAATGGCTGCAGCGCCACGGCATCCATGCGAAGGCAGAACGGCAGCTCGTCGCCACGGACTTCGCGGAGGCCTTGCTGGCCTGTGCCGCGCGCATGGACAGCGACTTGCTGGTGATGGGCGGCTACGGGCACACCCGCATGCTGGAATTCGTTCTGGGTGGCGTCACGCGCGAGATCCTCGCGGGTATGAACCTTCCTGTCCTCATGGCGCATTAACGACGGGCACATAGGCCAGTCGCCGATCGCGCAACACCAGCAGCGCCACCATCCGTCCCTGCGGGATCCCGGCGAGCTTGCGCCTGAAGTCCTCGACGCGGTCGAGCCGGCCGTCGTTCATGGCGACGATGATGTCGCCCGTGCGCACGCCCTCGCTGCGCGCCGGCCCGGCGGCGTCGCGGACCACCAGGCCGCCGTCGGTGCCGAACTGGAGCTTCTGCATCGGCGAGAGCTCGCCGAGCTTCAAGCCGAGGCCATCGCCCCATTCGGAGCTCGGGTTGGCGCGCGGGACGGTCCGCGGCGCGGACTCTTCCGACAGCGCCACCCAGACCGTCCGCCGGGTTCCATGCCGCCACAGCTCCACCGGGTTTCGGCGGCCGGCCGGGCCGTTAGCGACCTGCCGTAGCAGTTCCGTGAAGTGCGTGATCGGGACGCCGTTGAAGGCGGTGACGATGTCGCCCCGAAGCAGCCCCGCTGCCTGCGCCGGGCCCTCGGGATCCACCCGCACCACGAGGGCGCCGGTGGGCTCCTTGAAGGTGAAAGACTGGGCCAGCGCGGGCGTCATCTCCTGGAATTCGGCGCCGAGGTGGGCGCGGCGCACCCGGCCCGATTCCTTTAGCTGGGTCGCCACCTTCATGGCCAGGTTGATCGGCACGGCAAAGGACAGGCCCATGTAGCCGCCGTTGCCGCTGTAGATCATCGAGTTGATCGCAACCACCTCGCCGCGGCTGTTGAACAGGGGACTGCCCGAACTGCCCGGATTGATCGCTACGTCGGTCTGGATGAAGGGGACTTCCCCGGCGCCTCCGATGTAGCGGTCGACCGCGCTCACCACGCCCGCCGTGACGCTGCCATGGAATCCGAACGGAGCCCCGATCGCCGCGACCCAGTCGCCCGCTGCCAGTTGGGAGGAGTCGCCGATGGGCGCGGTGGCGAGACCGGTGGCATCGATCTTCAGCAAGCCGACGTCGGTGCGCCGGTCGATGCCGACCACCCGCCCGGGGAAGCGGCGGCCATCGCCCAGCCGGACCTGCGCCTCGTCGATGTCGGCGAGCACGTGCGCGCTGGTGAGGATCAGGCCATTGCTGCTGAGGATCACGCCGGACGCCAGGTCGCGGATCTGGCTGATCCGGACGTCGGCCGGCAACGGCCAGGCCAGCCGGTCCGCAAAGTCGCTCTCGGGCGCGAACTCCAGCTCCAGGCCCGCGGCCCGTTCGTCGCGGCCGATCCGCAGGGTGCTGATGTCGACCACGCCCGCGCTGCGGCTGGCGACCAGCGACGAGAAGGCCGGCGCGGCCGACGCAGCCGGCACGGCCGGCGCGGCGAATTCGGCGGCAGGGCCCGGTGAGGCCGGTTGTTCGGGCGCGGACGCGCAGGCACCGACCAGCCCGGCCAGCGCGAGAGTGGCCAGCCGTCGAACAGTGACGAAGGCGGCGCGCAGCTGCCGCCCCTGCGGCCGCGGCATCCTCACGTCAGACCGCCTGCAGCGACAGCGTGACCGGGCGGACCACGGCCTTCGAGTCCTCCGCGCTGGCGACCGCCGAACCGAAGGCCTGCAGCCGCACCGCGCCGCTGCCGTCGTCGACTTCGCGCATGGTGAGCGCGGTCGCCAGGATCGGAGGGCGTCCGATCAGGCGGGTGACCTCGGCAGCCGCTTCGGGCGCCCCGCTGCCGCCCATGACGGACACCATCGCGACATCGGGCAGGTGGTCGCGCCGCCGTGCCACGAAGCTGCGCATCGGCCCCGCCAGCCGCAGCGCCCAGATGGGCGATATCAGGACCACCGCGTCGAAATCCCTCGGCATCGGGCCGTCGTATCGGATGGCCGGCTGCAGCCGGAAAAGGGACTCGAATGCGCAGCGCAGCGTGCCGGTCACGCCGCTGCGCGGCCGGACCTCCGCGATCTCGGCCAACGGCCAGCCCTGCTGGCTGCACAGCAGTTGCGCCGTGCGCTTGCAGGTGCCGGTGTAGGAGTAGAAGACCACCAGAACCTTGCTCATTGCCATCTCCGCATCGTGGGCGAATGTTCACTTTAGAAGCATCTTGTCAACGCTGTCTTGCGCTGAATCAATTGGGGTCCGCCGAAGCAGATGCTTGATCAACGTCAAGCAAGGCCCGGCTTCGTTGCCTACGATGGACCACAATTCGCTCAGGGACCGCTGTGCCGCCCGAACAAGGCGAAGGAGCCATCGATGGTGCGTTCACTTCCGCTGCGCGGCATGCTCGAGGGCATCAGCACACGCTCCGGCGCTTCCTTCGCGGTGCAGCTGCCGGACGGCACGCGGGTGGCCGTTGGCGCGGACGCGCCCGCGTTCACGCTGTGCATCCATACCGATACCGCCCTGTTCGGCATCGCGACGCGCGGCCATATCGGCCTGATGGAGGCATATTTTGCGCAGGAGGTCGATGTCGATGGCGACTTCGCCGCGGCGCTGGCCACCGGCATGGCCTCCGGCTTCGACCAGCAGCCCGGCGCGCTCAACAACATTGAGAACGGCTTGCACGACCTGAGGCACTCGAACCGCGATCCGGCCACGGCCAAGGCGAATGCCTGCTTCCACTGCGGACTCGGCGTCGACTTCTATCGCCAATGGCTCGACCCGCCGCACCTGCGGCTACTGGGACGCCGACACGCACAGCCTGGAGCAGGCGCAACGCAACAAGATCGACCACGTCTGCCGCAAGATCAGACGAGGTCCAGGCGCCGCTTGGCGATCGGCCGGCGGTCGCGGAACAGGTTCGAGGTGTTCTTGGCCAAGCCGAGCGGCGCGCCCTGCCGCGCCGTCGCGCTCGCCTCGAAGGCGGCGAGCAGCCGGCGCCGTCGGGCGGCATGCGCGTGGGCGTCATTCGGCATACAGGTAGGCGCGGGTCATCGGATAGCTGTCGCGCGTGATATTGCCCCTTGCTGAAGACGATCTGAAACAGGTGCGTGTAGCCGGCCGGCGAGCGGAACATCTCGGCGCAACCGATCAGGTAGGTGCGCCAGATGCGCCGGAAGCGCCTCGTCGACACGGGTCGGGTCGAGCGCCCGGATGGATTTCCCAGCGCGACTCGAAGCGGGCCGCCCAGGCCTCCAGCGTCGGCGCATAGTGGCGCCGCAGGTTCTCGACATCGACCACCTCGAGGCCGCTGCGCTCCATGCAGACGATGACGTCGGCCAGGCTCGGGATCCATCCGCCCGGGAACACAGCCCGGAAGGCCCGCTACGACCCGGGCGGCCGCGCACCGCACCTCTACGACAAGTGCGTGCGCCGGGTCTAGGGAAGGTCTAGGGATCTCGTTCACCCTAAGGCTTGGACGACCTGGCAGCCTCGAGCGCTCGCGAGGCGGCGTCCTTGGCGGCCCGCGCGGCGCTGCGCGTCGCATCCTCGGCCCGTTGCAGCGCCTCGCGGGTGGCCCGCGCCGCCTGCTCCGCTTCTTCCTGGCTCGCCGCCGCCGCCCGCCGAACTGCCTCCTCGGCCTTCTCGAGCGCGTCCTTGGTCGCTGCGAGCGCCTTCCTGCTTTCTTCCTGGGTCGCGCGTGCCGCATCCTTGCCGACGTCGAGCGCCATGTCGGCCGAGGCTGAGGCCTTGGCCTCGAAGCGGCGCGCCGCTTCGGCTGCCTTCCGGGCCGCTTGCCGGATCGCTTCGGCCAGGGCCTGGGAAATCTTGCCGGCGCTCGCGCTGCTGCGATCGAGGGCCGCCTTGGCTGCGTCGGCCGCTTTCTGCCCGGCGATCTGGGCTTCGCGCGCCGCCTTGCTGGCGGCGTCCTTCGCCTTCTGGCTCGGCGTCGACGCCGGGCTCAACTGGCCGGGCGCGGTGTAGTCGGCGGCGAATGCCGCCGCGTTCAGGGCCATCGCCAGCAGGGCGAGCACAATCCTGGCTTTCATGGAACCTCTCCCGAGTGAACGAGCCCTTGAAGCATCATCCGCGCCGGCAGGGACGGGTTTGCGCCAGCGCAAGGAATTCGTCTCCATGGCCGGTAAAAAGGGGACCCCTCCCATCGATGCCCGACCCCAGCCCCGCACGCTCGCCGCCGACATGAAGCCTGAAACTCCCGATGCGCTCACGGCAGGCCGTTCCCTCGTGACGGCGCTGCGCGAACAGCTGCAGGCCGAGACCGACCACCCAGTCTCGCTGATCGAGACCCACATCTCCTGGGTGCTGCTGACCGATCGCCTGGCCTACAAGCTGAAGAAGCCCGTGCGGCTGTCCTTCGTCGATTTCGGCACGCTGGCGGCGCGCAAGCATTTCTGCGACGAGGAACTCCGGCTCAACCGGCGCCTCGCTGCCGCGCTCTACCTCGACGTCGTCACGGTGCGCGGCAGCCCCGATGCGCCGCGCCTCGACGGCGGCGGCGAGCCCATCGAGTACGCCGTGCGCATGCGGCGCTTTCCGGAAGACAGCCTGCTTCGCAACCTGGTGCTGGCCGGCAAGCTGCAGGCGCCGCAGCTGTCGCGGTTTGCCGACCGGCTCGCCGCTTTCCACGCGCAAGCCGAGGTCGCCCCGCTGTTCTCCGAGTTCGGCGCGCCGGAACAGGTGGTGCGCCCGATGCGCGAAGCGCTGGCGGGACTGCCCGCCGAATGCGGCGCCGAGCGGCTGCAGTCGCTGCAGGCCTGGATCGCCGAGCGTTCCGACTCGCTCCGCACGGCATGGCTCGAACGCCAGCGCCAGCGGGCGGTACGCGAATGCCATGGCGATCTTCACCTGGCCAATGTGGTGCTCGTCGAAGACCAGTTGACCGCCTTCGACTGCATCGAGTTCGACCCCGCTCTGCGCTGGATCGATGTCATGAACGACGTCGCCTTCGTCACCATGGACCTGAAAGCCCACGGGCGCGCCGACCTGGCGCACCGCTTTCTCGACGCCTATCTGCAGCAGGGCGGCGACTATGCCGGCCTGACGGTGCTGCGTGCCTACGAGGTGTATCGGGCCCTGGTCCGGGCCCGGGTCGGCGTGCTGCGGGCGCAGGCGCTGGGCGACAGCCCGCAGCCCTCCGGGCCTGACTATCTCGGCTGTGCCGAGGCGCTCGCCGCGCCGAATGCCGCGCCGGGGCCCCGGCTGCTGATCACGCACGGACTGTCCGGATCGGGAAAGTCCACCGTCGCCGGGGAGCTGCTGGCGCTCGCAGGCGCGGTCCGCATTCGATCCGACGTCGAGCGCAAGCGGTTGTTTGGACTGGCGCCCCTGCAGCGATCGGCCGAGCAGTCGGTGGACATCTACACCCCGGAGGCGACGCGGCGCACCTTCGACCGGCTGGCGGCGTGCGCGCGAACGGCGCTGCAGTCGGGCTATCCGGTGATCGTCGATGCCGCCTTTCTGCGACGCGACGAGCGGATGGCCTTCCGGGCCCTGGCCGCCGAGCTGCGCGTGCCTTTCTCGATTCTTCATTGCCAAGCCGCCGCCGCCCACTTGCGGCGCCGCGTGGCGGCCCGCGGCGCCGGCCGCAGCGACGCCTCGGAGGCGGATCTGGCGGTGCTGGAGCGTCAGCTCGCCAGCCACGAGCCCCTGGACGGCGACGAGCGCGCCAGCACGCTGGATGTCGACACCGAAGCCACGCTGGACGCGGCGGCGCTACGGGCCCGATGGCTCGCCCGCAGCCGATGAGGCGCGCAGCGCGGGCGGGCTGTCGCTACTCGAAGGACAACGCGGCCGAGGGCAGGCTCACGTTCTCGGCCTGCTGCGCCGGCTCGGGCTTCGCCGTCGTCGCGGCCTCGGCGGCGCGCACCAGCAGCACCGGCACCGTCGCATAGCGCAGCACGTTCTCGGCGCTGCTGCCCATCACCAGGCGGCCGACACCGCGGCGGCCGTGCGTGCCCAGCACGATCAGTTCGGCGGGCCAGCGGGCAGCTTCGGCCGTGACCTGCTCATGGACGGTGCCGGAAAACTTGTCGCACAGCACCGTGTCGGCTTCGACGCCGGCGGCCTTCGCGGCGGCCTGGCCCTCGTCGAGCAGGCGGCGGCCGGCCTTGCGCAGCTCGTCGAGCCAGTCGCCGGCGAAGCCCGCGTAGGCATCCATGGCCAGCGCGAAGGAGAGTTCGTCGATGACGTGGAACAGTCGCAGCCGGCCCTGGGTGATCTTCGCGAGGGCGATGGCCTCGTCCAGCCCGCGCTGCGAGGTCGAACTGCCATCGATGGGGACGAGAATTCGCTGATACATGAGGGGCTCCTTGGCATGGGATGCCACCAGTATCGGAATGTTGGCGCGCCAGACATTGACCTGGCGCAAATCCAGCCGCCCGCGTGCCCGCCCAGGCAGGCGGCGCTGACGCGCGCGTCGCGCGCGCCGGGCCGTCAGGCGTGGCGCTGCATCCGGTCGAGCGCCGACTGCATGTCGCGCACCAGGTCGTTGCAGGATTCGAGTCCGGCGTGGATGCGCAGCAGCGGCCCTTCGAGCGTCCATGGGCGAACGGCGCGCGTGGGGGCGTCGACCGGCAGCGCCAGGCTTTCGTAGCCGCCCCACGACAGCCCGATGCCGAACAGTTCCAAGCTGTCGAAGAAGACGCCCAACGCCGCTCGGCTGACCGGCTGCAGCGCCACCCCGAAGAGTCCGCTCGCGCCCTTGAAGTCGCGGCGCCACAGCGCATGTCCGGCGTCGCCCGGCAGGGCCGGGTGCAGCACCTTCGCCACCATCGGGTGGCGGGCCATGCTTTCGGCCAGCAGCACGCCGTTTTCCCAGTGGCGGTGCAGGCGCACCGACAGGCTGCGCAGGCCGCGCAGCGCGAGGTAGAGGTCGTCCGGCCCGGCGGTCTGGCCGAAGTCGTGCGCGGTGCGCTGCAGCAGCGGCCAGGCGCGCTCGTTGGCGGTCGCGGCGCCCAGCAGCGCGTCGGAGTGGCCGACGATGTACTTGGTCGCGGCCTGGACCGAAATGTCCACGCCGTGCTCGAAGGGCTTGAAGAACAGCGGGCTGGCCCAAGTGTTGTCCAGCACCACGAAGGCATCGACCTTGTGGGCTTCATGCGCAATGGCGGGGATGTCCTGCACCTCGAAGGTGGCCGAGCCTGGCGATTCGACGAACACCACGCGCGTGTTCGGCCGGATCTGGTGGCGGATCTCCGAGCCTGCGAGCGGATCGAAGAATTCCACCGCGATGTCGAAGCGCGCGAGCACGTTGGTTGCGAAGCTGCGCGTCGGGCCGTAGACGCTGTCGCTGATCAGCGCGTGGTCGCCGGGCTTGAGCAATGCCAGAAGGCTGTGCGTGCAGGCGGCCAGGCCGGAGGGAAAGACGATCGAGCGGTAGCCGCCTTCGAGTTCGGCGAGCGCGGTCTCGAGTGAGCGGGTGGTGGGCGTGCCGAAGCGCCCGTACGACGCATAGGGATTGCCCGGCAGCTTGCGCGATTCCCATTCGGTGAGGGAGTTCGACAGGATCGTCGAGCCGCGGAACACGGGTGTGTTGACCATGCCGCCG
>NZ_JBFUIU010000122.1:0-15983 GCF_056401695.1 Variovorax sp. P4_D9 | reverse complement strand
CGCCGAGGCTGGCCAGATGACTGGTCTTCTGCTGGCAGTCGATCATCTCGATGCCATGGTGGCGGCAGAATGCGACCAGTGCCGCCAGCGCGATCTTGGAGGCGTCGGGACGGCGCGTGAACATCGATTCGCCGAACACCGCGCGGCCGATGGCGACGCAATAGAGGCCGCCGGCAAGTTCGCCGTCGATCCAGGTCTCGACGCTGTGGGCATGGCCGGCGCGGTGCAGTGCCCGGTAGGCGGCCACCATCTCGGGCAGGATCCAGGTGCCCGATTGGCCCACCCGCGGCGCCTGCGAGCAGGCCGAGATCACGGCCGCGAAGCCGTGGTCGATGCGGATCTCGCAGGCYGGCGAGGCGCGGAAGGCCGCCAGGGTCTTGCGCAGCGATCGGTGCAGCCTGAAATCGGCCGTCCGCAAGACCATGCGCGGATCGGGGCTCCACCAGAGGATCGGCTGGCCCTCGCTGAACCACGGAAAGATGCCATTGCCGTAAGCCTGCAGCAGGCTGGCGACGTCGAGCCCGCCGCCCGCCGCCAGCAGGCCCGGGACGGGGTCGGATTCGCCCCAGGCCGACGCGGCATCGGGCAGAGGGTCACCAGGATCGAGCCAGGGCAGTTGCATGGGCGGAGGTATACACGGCTTCGGGCAGAACGGATCTCTGTCGCAAGCCGAATGATCTCTAAAACCCTATAGTCGTTCCTGCGCCCGCGAAAAATGACCAGGACAAAAGCAAAAGGACCACGGTGACCACAGAAACGAACCCCATGCGCTTCGGCAGCGGCCAGGCCGTCAGGCGGCTGGAAGACGAGAAATTGCTCGCCGGCACCGGCCGCTACACCGATGACGTCGCACCCCCGGGCCAGAGCTGGCTCTGCTTCGTGCGTTCCCCCTATCCGCATGCCCGGCTGCTGTCGGTCGACACGGCGGCGGCCAAGGGCATGCCCGGCGTGCTCGGCATCTTCACCGGGGCCGATCTCGATCGGGCCGGTGTCAAGCCGATGCCCGGCGCGGCGGCCTTCAAGCGCGCCGACGGCGCCGATTGCGCGACGCCCGCGCGCCGCGTGCTGGCGCTCGAACGCGTCCGCTTCGTCGGCGAGCCGGTCGCCGTCGTGGTTGCCGAGACCCTGGCCCAGGCCCGCGACGCCGCCGAGGCGGTGATGGTCGACTACGAAGAGCTGCCGATGGTGGTCGATCTCGCGAGCGCGACCGCCCAGGGCGCACCGCTGATCTGCGACGAGGGCACCGGCAACATCGCGGCCGAGATGCGCCACGGCAGCGCCGAGGCAACCGCCGCCGCCTTCGCGAAGGCCAGCCACGTGGTCGCCCTCGACGTGGTCAACCAGCGGGTGGTCGCGCTGACGATCGAGCCCCGCACCGTGCTGGCCGAATTCGACGCGGCCACGGACCGGATCACGATCCGCATGAGCACACAGATGCCCTCGGGCGTGCGCGATTCGGTGTGCGACGCGATCGGCCTCGCGAAAGAAAAGGTGCGCGTGGTGGTGGGCGACGTCGGCGGCGGCTTCGGTATGAAGACCGGCGCCTATCCGGAGGACATCGCGGTCGCCTACGCCGCCCGCGCCCTCAAGCGACCGGTCAAGTGGGTGGCCGACCGCAGCGAAGAGTTTCTTTCGACCGCGCACGGCCGCGACATCGAGGCCAGGGCCGAACTCGCACTCGATGCCCAGGGCAGGATCCTCGGCCTGCGCATCAAGACGCATGCCAATGTCGGCGCCTACGCGACCGGCACCGGGGTCGCGATCCAGCTGCTGATCGGCCCCTGGGTGCAGACCAGCGTCTACGACATCCAGACCATCGATTTCCATTTCAAGGCGGTGCTGACGAACACCGCCCCGACCGGCGCCTACCGCGGTGCCGGCCGGCCCGAGGCCATCTACACCATCGAACGCCTGATGGACGAGGCTGCACGCCAGACCGGCATCGACCGCATCGAATTGCGCCGGCGCAACTTCATCAGCCCGGCCCAGATGCCGTACAGGAACCCGATGCAGCAGGTCTATGACACCGGCAGCTTCGAGTCGGTGATGGACCAGGCGCTGGGGCTGGCCGACTGGCAGGGCTTCGATGCCCGCGCCGCCGAATCGAAGCGCCGGGGCCGGATGCGCGGTCTCGGCATCGCCACCTTCCTCGAATGGACCGGCGGCAACGTGTTCGAGGAGCGCGTGACGGTGGCGGTGCGCGCCGACGGCGTGATCGAGGTCTTCTCGGCGGTCAACGCCATGGGGCAGGGCATCGCGACCACCCTGGCGCAGCTGGTGGTCGACGCCTTCGGGGTGCCGATCGAGCAGGTGCACATCGTGATGGGTGACACCGACCGCGGCGACGGCTTCGGCAGCGCCGGATCGCGCTCGCTGTTCACGGGCGGCTCGGCGGTCCGGGTCGGCGCCGAGCGCACGATCGAGAAAGCGCGCGAACTCGCGGCACAGGAGCTCGAAGTGGCGACTGCCGACATCGAGTACGACGCCGGCATCTTCAAGGTGGCGGGCACCGACCTGAAGCTCGACCTCTTCACGCTGGCCGGCAAGCAGGCCGAGCAGCAGATTTTCGTCGACTCGACCAGCACAGTGTCGGGACCCACATGGCCGAACGGCTGCCACATCACCGAGGTCGAGATCGATCCGCCGACCGGCGAGGTCAGCGTGCTGACCTATGCCTCGGTCAACGACGTCGGCCGGGTGGTCAACCCGCTGATCGTGCGCGRCCAGCTCGAGGGCGGGGCGGTGCAGGGCATCGGCCAGGCGCTGTGCGAGCGGGTGGTTTACGATCGCGAGACCGGCCAGCCGCTGACCGGCAGCCTGATGGACTACGCGGCGCCGCGCGCCGACATCATTGCCACCCTGTTCCACATGGAGATGGACGAGTCGACGCCATGCAAGAACAACCCGCTGGGCGTCAAGGGCGTGGGCGAACTCGGCACCATCGGCGCCACGCCGGCGGTCGTGAATGCGGTAGCGGATGCCCTGGCGCGCAATGGCCTGGCGGACCGCACGCCGCACCTGGACATGCCGCTGACGCCCGACCGCGTCTGGCAGCTGATGCAGGCGTCMTAATAGTCTTCCATCGGCAGGCCGACGTAGTTCTCGGCCAGCGAGGTCGACGCGGCGCGCGAGTGCACCAGGTAGTCGAGTTCGGCTTCCTGGATCTTCTGGCCGAACTCGCCGCTGTCCGGGAAACGGTGCATCAGCGAGGTGAACCACCACGAGAAGCGCTCGGCCTTCCAGACCCGGCGCAGGCAGAGGTCGGAGTAGCGGTCGAGCGCCGAGGCCGACTTCTCGGCGTAGAAGATCTCGAGCGCGCGCGACAGGTAGCCGACGTCGGCGGTCGCCAGGTTCAGGCCCTTGGCACCGGTCGGCGGCACGATGTGGGCCGCGTCGCCGGCCAGGAACAGGCTGCCGAAGCGCATCGGCTCGGCCACGAAGCTGCGCAGCGGCGCGATGCTCTTCTCGAGCGAAGGTCCGGTCACGAGGTGTTCGCGCGCCTCGGGGTCGAGGCGCAGGCGCAACTCGTTCCAGAACGCCTCGTCGCTCCAGTTCTCGACCTTTTCGTCGGTCGGCACCTGCACGTAGTAGCGGCTGCGTTTGGCGCTGCGCATGCTGCACAGCGCAAAGCCGCGCGAGGTGTTGGCGTAGATCAGTTCGTGCGACACCGGCGGCACGTCGGCCAGCACGCCGAGCCAGCCGAAAGGATAGATCTTCTCGTAGGTGTGCAGCGCGTCGGCCGGCACGCTGGCACGGCTGACGCCGTGGTAGCCGTCGCAGCCGGCGATGAAGTCGCATTCGATCTCGTGGGTGGCGCCGTCCTTCTGGTAGCGCACGCGCGGGCGCGCGCCGTCGAAGTCGTGCAGGCTGACCGACGCGGCGCTGTAGATCGTCGGCAGGCCTTCGGCTTCGCGCGCTTCCATCAGGTCGCGCGTGACCTCGGTCTGGCCGTACACCGTGACATGCTTGCCGTCGGTCAGGCCGTGCATGTCGATGCGATGGCGGGCGCCCTTGAACAGCAGCTCGATGCCACCGTGCGGCAGGCCCTCGGCCTTGGCGCGGGCGTCGACGCCGGCCCGGGCCAGCAGGTCCATGGTGATCTGTTCGAGCACGCCGGCGCGGATGCGCCCCAGCACGTAGTCGCCGGTCTGGCGTTCGACGATGACGTTGTCGATGCCGGCCTTGTACAGCAATTGGCCAAGCAAGAGGCCGGCGGGGCCTGCGCCGATGATGGCGACCTGTTTTCGCATGCGAGTCTCCTGGAGTTTGCGCAAGCGTAGGGCGCCTGCGCCGTTTCGGGTGAGCCGAATGGCAGGCTCTGTGCGATCATGAAAGCAGGTGCGCGATGATCGCGCAAACAGTTCGATCATGACCATCGCCAAACCAGATTTCATCGAGGGCATCGCCAAGGGCATGGCCGTGCTCGAGAGCTTCGACACCGAGCGCCAGCGGCTCAATGCCACGCTGGCCGCCGAGCGCGCCGGCCTGACGCGTGCCGCCGCCCGGCGCCACCTGCTGACCCTGGCGCACCTGGGCTACCTGGAAACCGACGGCAGCTACTTCTGGATGTCGCCCAAGGTGCTGCGCTTCTCGGGCAGCTACCTGGCCTCGTCGCGGCTGCCGCGGGCGCTGCAGCCGACCCTGAACCGGCTCGCGGCCCAGACCCAGGAATCGTTTTCCGCCGTGGTGCTCGACGGCGAGGAAGTGGTCATCGTCGCCCGCAGCGGCAGCTACGGCGCGCCGACGCGGGTGCTGGCCTACGGCCTGCATCTGGGGGCCCGGCTGCCGGCGCACGCGACCTCGACCGGCCGGGTGCTGCTGGCGGCGCTGAGCCCGGCCCAGCTCACCGAATGGCTCAAGGCCCGCCGGCTGCAGCGGCTGACGCCCCACACCATCACCCAGCCGCGGCTGCTGCGCCAGCGCATCGCGCAGGCGCGCAAGGACGACTTCTGCTTCGCCAGCGAGGAGCACGAACTCGGCGTGCAGGCGCTGGCGGTGCCGCTGCGCGACATGCAGGGCCGCACCGTGGCGGCGCTCAACGTGGTGCTGTCCGGCGGCCGCTACCAGGAGGAGGCGCTGCGCCGCGACCTGCTGCCGCTGCTGTTCGAAGCCGCGAGAGAGCTCAGGTCCCTGCTGTGAGTGGCTACCATCTGATTCGCACCGCGGATGACTGAACCATGCGACTGCTGCTGCTCGAAGACGACCTGATGATCGGCGAAGCCGTGCTCGACCTGCTGCGCGCGGAGCAGTACGCGGTCGACTGGGTCAAGGACGGCGACGCCGCCGACTCGGCCTTGCGCACGCAGCAGTACGACCTGGTGCTGCTCGACCTCGGCGTGCCGCGTCGCGACGGGCTCGACGTGCTGCGCGCGCTGCGGGCCCGCAAGCAGCGCATGCCGGTGCTCATCGCCACCGCGCGCGACTCGGTGGCGCAACGCATCGAGGGGCTGGACGCCGGCGCCGACGACTACGTGCTCAAGCCCTACGACCTCGACGAGCTGCTGGCCCGCATCCGGGCGCTGCTGCGGCGGGCCGCGGGACGGGCCGAGCCGGTCTACGAGCACATGGGCGTGAGCGTCAATCCGGCCACCCGCGAAGTCACCGTGGCCGGCCAGCCGGTGATCCTTTCGGCGCGCGAATGGGCGGTGCTCGAGCCGCTGCTGGCCCGGCCCGGCATGGTGCTGTCGCGGGCCCGGCTCGAGGAAAAGCTCTACAGCTGGAAGGACGAGATCAGCAGCAATGCGGTCGAGGTCTACGTGCACGGGCTGCGCAAGAAGCTCGGCGCCGACCTAATCCGCAACGTGCGGGGGGTGGGCTACATGGTGCCGAAGGAATGAAGAGCGCAGCGCCGGGCCGCCCCAAGCAAGCTCGCGCCCCCTCGGGGGGCAGCGAGGACACGAAGTGCCGAGCGTGGGGGCACCCATGAAGTCGCTCAGGGCCCGGCTGCTGTGGTTCCTGCTGGCGGCCATCGTGCTGGCGGCCGGCACCCAGGCCTTCGTCGCCTACCGTGCGGTGCTGCAGGAGGCCGACGACATCTTCGACCACCACATGCAGCAGATGGCGCTGTCGCTGCGTGGCGGCCTGCCGCCCAGTTCCACGGTCGGCGGCCTCGGCAGCGGCGAGGAGAACTTCGAATTCATCGTCCAGGTCTGGACCCTCGACGGCATCCGGATCTTCGAATCTGCGGCCCAGTCGGCCTTGCCGCAACGCGCGGTGCTGGGTTTCTCGAACGTGCAGGCGCGCGGCACCACCTACCGCGTGTTCTCGCTGGCGACCGGGGCGCTGGTGATCCAAGTGGCGCAGGACATGGCGGCGCGGCGCCGCATGGCCGGCACCCTGGCCCTGCGCACCGTCGGGCCGATCGTGCTGGCGGCGCCGCTCCTGATGCTGGTGGTCTGGTGGGTGGTGAGCCGCTCGCTGGCGCCAGTGTCGCGGGTGCGCCGGCAGGTGGCGATCCGCCAGGCCGACGACCTGTCTCCGCTCAACGAGTCGGACCTGCCGGAGGAGGTGCGCCCGCTGGTGCATGAGCTGAACCTGCTGTTCGGGCGACTGCGGGGGGCCTTCGAAGCCCAGAAGCACTTCGTCGCCGATGCGGCGCACGAACTGCGTTCGCCGCTGGCGGCGCTCAAGCTGCAGGTGCAGGGCCTGCAGCGGGCTTCCGACGACGCGACGCGCGAACTCGCGGTGGCCCGGCTGGCGGCCGGCATCGACCGGGCGACCCGGCTGGTCGAGCAGATGCTGGCCCTGGCGCGCCATGAGGCCAGCGCGGCCGCCGGAACGCAGCCGGAGTCCGTCGACCTCCCTGAGGTGGCCCGCCTGGCCATTTCCGACACGGTGGCAGCGGCCCAGTCGCGCGACATCGACATCGGGATCGTCCGGGCCGACCCGGTCATGGTGCAGGGCCAGTCCGAGGCCCTGCGCATGCTGTTGCGCAATCTGCTCGACAACGCGGTCAAGTACACGCCTCCCGGCGGCCGCGTCGACATCGCGATCGCGGCCGGGGAGCCCGGGGTCGAACTGAGCGTCGACGACAGCGGCCCCGGGCTGCCCGAGAGCGAGCGCGAGCGCGTCCTCGATCGCTTCTACCGCGCCGGCGAAGCCCAGGCCCCCGGCAGCGGCCTGGGCCTGTCGATCGTCAAGTCGATCGCCGAGCTGCACGGCGCCACCGTGTCGCTCGATGGCTCCCCCCTCGGCGGCCTGCGTGTGCGGGTGCGCTTTCCGCCTGAACCTGTTCGAGGTTTAAGCCGGGCTTAAGCCAGCGGCCCGACATTCCTTTCGTGCTCTCTTCCAACACTCGAAAGGATTCCTGATGAAAACCGGTTTGACCTCGCCCCGCGCGCTCGTGCTTTCGCTGGCAGCCGCCGGCGTGATCGGTGCCGTCGGCACCGGCGCCTACACCAGCGCCCGTGCCGTGGCCGCGCCGCCGGCGCAGGCCGTTGCCGTGGCCGGCACCACCGCTCCCGCGGTGTCCATTCCCGATTTCTCGACCATCACGGCCCGCGACGGCCAGGCGGTGGTCAACATCAGCGTCACCGGTACCACCAAGACCGCGGACACGCAGGGCGGTCCGCAGATGGATCCGGACGATCCGATGAATGAATTCTTCCGACGCTTCGGCGGTGGCCAGGGTCCGCGCGGCATGCAGCCGCAGCGCGAGACCCCGGTGCGCGGCCAGGGCTCCGGCTTCATCCTGAGCGCCGACGGCATCATCCTGACCAACGCGCACGTCGTGAAGGACGCCAAGGAAGTCACGGTCAAGCTGACCGACCGCCGCGAATTCAGCGCAAAGGTGCTGGGCGCCGATCCGAAGACCGACGTCGCCGTGATCAAGATCGAGGCCAAGAACCTGCCGGTGCTGTCGGTGGGCAGCACCAAGGAACTGAAGGCCGGCGAATGGGTGCTGGCGATCGGATCGCCCTTCGGCTTCGAGAACACAGTGACCGCCGGCGTCGTCAGTGCCAAGGGCCGCTCGCTGCCTGACGACGGCTACGTGCCCTTCATCCAGACCGACGTCGCCATCAACCCGGGCAACTCGGGCGGGCCGCTRCTCAACACGCGGGGGGAAGTGGTCGGCATCAACTCGCAGATCTACAGCCGCAGCGGCGGCTACCAGGGCGTGTCCTTCGCGATCCCGATCGAGGTCGCGATGCAGGTAAAGGACCAGATCGTCGCCACCGGCAAGGCCTCGCATGCCCGTCTCGGTGTCGCCGTGCAGGAAGTGAACCAGGCCTTCGCCGATTCGTTCAAGCTCGACAAGCCCGAGGGTGCGCTGGTGTCGAACGTCGACAAGGGCGGACCGGCCGACCAGGCCGGCCTGCGTTCCGGCGACGTGATCCGCAAGGTCGATGGCGAACCAATCGTCGCCTCGGGCGATCTGCCGGCGCTGATCGGCCAGAAGAAGCCCGGCAGCAAGATCACGCTCGAGATCTGGCGCCAGGGCGCCCGCGAGGAGATCTCCGCCAAGCTGGGCGATGCAGCCGAGAAGCTCAGCACCGTGGCCAAGAACGAGCAGGGCGGCGCCAACCAGGGCAAGCTCGGCCTCGCGCTGCGTCCCCTGCAGCCGCAAGAGCAGCGTGAAGCACAGGTCGACGGCGGCCTGCTGATCGCGGACGTCGGTGGCCCGGCGGCAATGGCCGGCGTGCAGACCGGCGACGTGCTGCTGGCCATCAACGGCACGCCGGCGAAGAGCATCGAGCAGGTGCGCGAGGTGGTGGCCAAGGCCGACAAGTCGGTGGCCCTGCTGATCCAGCGCGACGGCAACAAGATCTTCGTGCCGGTGCGCCTGGGCTGAACCGCGATGCCTGCGAGACCGGCCGATTGCGAAATAGTGCCGGTCTCGTGGGTTCATCGTCGAGGCAGCGTGCAAAAGTGCCTTGGCGATGAAATAACCTCCCAGTAACAATCAAGGCCTCACTGATCGAAAGGTTTCCCGGTGGCACTTCGCGATATAGCGCTGACTGTTCTTGAGCTGGAGCCCAATGAATTCCATTGGGTCCTGATGGAGGCAGTCCAGGCGGAATCCGAGGAGTGCCTGGGATTTCGACCGATCGACTGCTCGACCCAGGGGGTTCCGGACTACTCGGAAGCCCTTATCCAGGGCGCTTCGGCACTGCGCGTGGTGCAGGGCCTGGCGCCATTCGGCAAGCCGAAGACGCCGCTCGGCATCGGCGAAAGCGTCTCGGACGAGTTGCCCGAAGCGGGGACCACGACCTCGGGTTCATCCGGCGACCCGGACTCCTGTCTCTTCACGACCGATCACTCGATTCTGTGATCTGTCCCACGGGTGCCTAGCGTCCCTGGGTGTCGAAGTACATCGCCGTGACGGCGATGACCCGGGCCGCCTGCGAGCGGATGGTGCCTTGCTGCGACACGCCGCGCAGTACCAGCAGCGGGGGGGCCGCTACGCGGCAGGTGGCCGGGGATCTGCGATGCAATCCGACCGCCGCGAACGGCAGCAGAAATCTGGCAGCGAGCGTCGTGGGATGTTGCATCATCCCGAAGGTACGCGGCCGCCGCGCWTTCGCCCATCTCTCCAAAGGAGGCTTGGCACCCCCGAAGTGGCATAGACCGGAAGGGCGGCCGCCGCTATCAGCGTCAACAAAGGAGAGGAATGAAAAATGACGAGACTGATCGTGCTGCAGAAGAATGGCTCGGCGAAACAGGTCAACATGACCCGCATGCCGTTCGTGGTCGGCCGGGCCGACAGCTGCGACATGGTGCTGGACAACCCGCTCGTGAGCCGCTCCCACGCCGTGTTCGAGGCGGTGGGCGACGCGGTGAACATCCGCGACCTTCAAAGCCACAACGGAACCTACGTCAACGGCCAGCGGGTCGAGATTGCCGCCCTGCGCAACGGCGATGAAATCAAGATCGGCGGCTACCAGATGCGCTTCCTTGCGCAAGGGGGGCCGATCGCTCCGGCCGAGGCGCTGYGGCTGGTCACCGTGCCGGGCCGGCTGACAGACATCGACCTGCAACGGCTCGGGATCAAACCCTGACCGGAGCGGTGCGGCGGACGCAGGAAAAGGGAACTAAGTCACAAGGCAAACACGCCATTCGGCTGATTCACGTTCGCCGGTTTGCAGCGCAAAGTTGCGCTTCGACGCTTCCGGGAGAACAGCATGGACTCAGAGATCTTGACCCTTGGCGCATTGGCGATCCTGGTGGCCGGTGGCTGGTTGATCGATGTGCTCAGCCATCGGGAATCGTCGCCGCTGCAGCGCCGGATGGTCCACCAGATCAAGAAGTCGGCCGACACGATTCGCGGCGTGCCCCTGCGCTGACGCCGTTGTCGTAGCGATCACGGCATCGCCGCGATCGAGTGCCTTGAAGCCCTCGTCCTGCAGTCTGGCCGCCGGCGAAGCCGGGATCGCGGCCGTGCGCGAGGTGCTCAGGCCGTCGAGACGGGCCTGTACCGCGGGGTCGGGATGGGTGGCGAGGAAGCCGGCGTAGAGCAGCGCATCGGCCTCGCGGGCGTCCAGCCCTGGCGCCATCTGGCCACGGCGGCCATACCGACGCCGGGCTGCTGCGACAGATCCGCCAGGCTGCGGATGCCTTCGCGCCGGCGCGGGTCGTCGGGATGGCGCCAGCGCCAGCTTGTAGCCGAGGTTGTCGGGCTTGTTGCTGGCCAGGCGGGCAGCGGCCGCGGCCACCCTCAGGCGAGTTGAGTGGCGGGGCATAGCAGTCTCCAATGGGTTTGCAGCTGCCCGGTGCGGCTGAACGCGAAGCGGCCATCGAGCCAGGCTTGTCCGAACAGGATCAGCATGCGCTCGTAGTAGGGAAGGGGCGCGGTCGCCGGCTGCGCCGGGCCGCCGACGCGGGCGCGGACCCGCGCCAGCTCGGCTTCGAGTTGAGGCTTGAGGCCCTGTGCCTTCAGGTAGGGCAGCAGGGCGCCCGAAAAGCCGACAGGACCGGTGCCGCGCATGGCGCCGCTTTCAGTGTCGACGAACTCCGCCATGGGCTTGTGCTCTTCCAGCAGACGACGCGGTCCGTGGAGCGAATTGAGCAGGGGCTGGCGCGCCGGGTCGGCGGCGTTGAGCATGCCGGCCCAGAGGTAGACGCGGATCGCGTCGTAGCTGCCGACCGGGCCTTTCTCGGGGTCGGCGACGAAGGACTTCTCGCGGGTCGACCAGGCGCACCAGTCGGGCGCGAAGCCGTGCGGCGCGACTTCGGCGAGCATGCGCACCGTGTTGTCGGCGATCTCGCCCCAAGGACCCTTGCCGTCCTGTTGCTGGAAGCGGCGCAGCAATGGCAGCGGGAGATAGCTCGGGTTGAGGCGCCAGGTCGGTCCGGTGGCGATCGCCCTGGGCCAGGGGAGCAGCATGCGGCCCAGCCCCGGCAGTGTCACGACTTCTTCGCTCGCGGCCAGTGACAGGACGGCGCGGCCCAGGCTCTGGTAGCGCGGCTCGTTCCAGAGCCGGCCCGCTTCCAGCAGCGCATAGGCGATCCAGAGGTCCGAGTCCGAGGCCGGGTTGTCGTCGAGCACGCCCCAGCTGTCATCGGGCCGGCGGCCCCACTGCCACGCGGGCAGGCGCTTGGCCAGGCTGCCCCCGGCCAGGTTCGTCTCGGTCCATTCGAGGATGCGGGCGAAGGTGGCGCGGTCGTTGTGGACCAGTGCGAAGAACAGGCCATAGGACTGGCCTTCGGAGGTCGAATGCTGCTTGGGCGCGTCGAAGTCGATGATGCGACCGTCGGCCTGGACATGGCGCGCCGCGAAAGAGCTCCAGTCGTTCGCCGGCAGGCAGGCCCCGCTGTTCTGTTGCGCAGCGGCAGCCAGGTGCAATGCCAGTGGCAGCAGGGCCAGGCCGGCGAGGCAGCGGCGACGGTCGATGGCCGTGGCGGTGGCGGTGGTGCCGCGCGGGGCGGGCGAGGGATGTCGTGTCATGGCCGGGCCACTTTCGAGGCCGTGTCAGCGCAGCCGGCGACGCGCGCGCAACTGAAGGCTGAGGCAGGCGGCGGCGGCGCCGATGAAGGCCAAAGCGACGACCCCCGCGGCGAGCAGCAGCGGATGGCGCGACAGCTTCCACTGCAGCCAGGTCACCGGCGGCAGCCGGCCGACATGGTAGGTGTCGCCGGTCAACAGGCTGCTCACGCGATCGCCATTCACGAAGGCGGAGCTGCCCTGGATGTTGCGGACCAGGCTTGGGCTCATCAGTGYATCGAGCAACGCCGGTTGCGAGGTCGCGCCGGCCAGCACCGCCACCACGCTGCGCTGTYTCTGCAGTGGCGACTCGAAGCCGGCCAGCACGGCGGCGGTGCTCTCTTCGGCCACCGTCATCTGGGTCGTGGCGGGGAGATCCTCGCGCTGGCCGGTGCCGGTGATGAGGTTCAGCGAGTCGTCGATGCCCAGGTGGAACTCCTTGGCATCGGCGGCGCGCCTGAGCGGCATCCGCGCGGCCCACTGCGTGAACAGGGGCTGATTCTGCCAGTCGATCGACTGGGCCGCCGGCACGGTCGGCCGCACCACCGACAGCGGCTCGTTGTAGGTCGGGATGAAGACGTCGACTGGCGGCCACTGGCGGGTGTCCTCGGGCAGCGGATGCGGCTTGCGCTCGAGCGGCCAGGCGGTCTGGATATAGCCGAGCAGCAGCACCACGAAGGCGTAGATCGCGGCACCGATCAGGCCGGTGCCGAGCACCAGGTCGAGCAGGTTGTCCATGTACAAGGTCTCGGTGAGGCGCCAGTACATGTAGCGCGACGAGACGATCACCGACAGGAAGATCATCGCCAGTGTCGGAAAGCGGCCTGGAAAGCGGTCGAGCACCAGCGCGGCGATGAAGATCGCGATCGACAGCGTCAGTTGCTGGTGCAGCGCCAGCGGCGTGATGACCAGGATCGGGAGCACGACCAGCGTGATCGCCCAGCCGACGAAGCGGGGCAGCCGGTGGCGGGTCGGTGGCGGGGCCTCGCGGCGAGGGGTGATGGAAGTGGTCATGGTCGGCGGCTTTGCGCGAAGGGCGCCGATGGCGCGAGGCGTCTGAGGATCCGCTGCGCGCAGCGGGCGGAAGTCGTCTTGCCGGCCTCCGCCCATGGCGCCGATGGCCGCGATCACACCCATCGTCAGGACGGCTTGCGCCACCGGCGCAGGAGGCACTGGCTGCCTTCGCGCGCAGGTGGCGCAGTGGATGGCGCAGAAGTGGTTTCGGGGGGCGGTACCGGCGCCGGCACGCTTGCACCCGATTCCGACGCCCGCGCGGGCTCGAACTCCTTGTAGGTGCTGGCGTCGCCGCCGAACAGGCGAAACAGGTGCGCCACGTCGGCGGCTTCGGGATCGTCGCGGCTCATGACGGGAACTGGTCGCAGGCCATCCACGGGACCAAGCATGTACTGCGCTTGTAGCAACTGAGGATGTCTTTGTCTTTCATGGGCAGCACGCCTTGAATTGTCACGGCGCTTTCGCGGATTGACAACAAAGCCGACTTCACGGCATTGGAGACCAGCGCCTGGTTGTCGTGCGGATGCAATTGCGCGCTCAGCCGCCGACGATGCAGTTCCGGCCCTGGCATTTGGCCTGGTACAGCCGGACATCGGCGGCGCCGATCAGGTGGTCGGGCGAAGCACCGGGCGCTGCGACCATCGTGGCCGCGCCGATGCTGGCCGTCACCCGGGCCGCTTCCGGCGTGTGGTGAGGCAGCACGGTGTTCTCGACCTGCCGTCGAAGCGCCTCGGCGATGCCGGCCGCCTGCTCGGGGGTCGCGCCGGGCAGCACCAGGTCGAATTCCTCGCCGCCGAATCGGGCGGGCAGGCAGGCAGGCAGGGTCGGGATGGGGCTCGCGGATTGCCTCGGCCACGCATTTCAGCGCGTCGTCGCCGGCCAGGTGGCCGAACCGGTCGTTGTAGTTCTTGAAGTGATCGACGTTGATCATTAACAGCGAAAACGGCGATTGCTGGCTCTGCCCCACGCGCGTGCCAGGTAGTCGTTGAACGAGCGCCGGTTGGGCAGTCCGGTGAGACCGTCGGAGTGCGTCAGCCGCTGCAGTTCGAGATTGCTGCGCAGCAGCTTCTGCTGGCTCAGGCGGTAGGCGTTGTCACGTTCGACCCGTGCCATGTAGGCGCGCAAGTGGTAGCGGATCCGTGCCACCAGTTCGATCGGCGCCGTTTGACCAGGTAGTCGTTGGCGCCAAGAGCGAATTCCTCGCCAACATGAGCCACGAGGTCCGCACCCCTCTCAATGCCGTGATCGGGCTGACCCGGCTGTTGCACCAGTCGCAGCTCAACGAGGAGCAGCGGCAGCACCTGGAGCTGATCGACAGCTCCGCGACCTCTCTGCTGGCCTTGCTCAACGACGTGCTCGACGTGTCGAAGATCGAAGCCGGCAAGCTGGTGTTCGAGCAAGTCCGCCTCGATGTCGGGCGCTGGGTCCGCGAAGCCGTGGCGCTGCATCGGCCGGCGGCCGCGAAGAAGGGACTCAAGGTCGAGGTCGAGATCGCCGATGACGTGCCCTGGAAGGTGGCCGGCGACCCGGGGCGACTGCGCCAGGTCATCTCCAACCTCACAGGCACCGGCCGCATTTCGGTGACCGCGCGCCTGGCCCCGAACCAGAGCGATCTGCGGCGCGACCAGCTGCGCCTGCTGTTCACGGTGCGCGACACCGGCATCGGCATTCCCGAGGACACGCAGGCGCACATCTTCGAGGCCTTCACGCAGGCCGATGCGTCGATCACGCGGCGCTATGGCGGCACCGGCCTCGGCCTAGCCATCTGTTCGCGGCTGGTGTCGATGATGGGCGGTGCGCTGCACCTGCTGAGCCGGCCGGGCGAGGGCAGCACCTTCCGCTTCACCGCGGTGTTCGAACAGGCGGTCGACGAGATGAGCGTGCTGACCGAACCGGCGCCGCTCGAGGCCCTGACCTTGCAGGGGCTGCACGTGCTCGTGGCCGAAGACCATGCGGTCAACGAGTTGCTGATGCGCAAGCTGCTGACGCAGATGGGCTGCACCTTCCATGTGGCGCGCAATGGCGAGGAGGCGCTGCGCTGCTGGACCCGCGAGCCCTTCGATCTGGTGCTGATGGATGTCCAGATGCCGGTGTTGAGCGGTCTCGATGCGGTGGCCCGGATCCGGGCGCTCGAGGCGGCCGAGCCGCGCCGCGGACATACGTCGGTGGTGGCGCTGACTGCGCATGCGATGGCCGGCGACCGCGAGCGATGCCTGGCGGCCGGCGTGGATTCCTATGTGTCCAAGCCGGTGTCGCCGGCGTTGCTGGCGCAGGCGATCCAGGAGGCGCGGGCTGCACATCTCGCACCGGACAGCGGCTGGGAAGCCGGCGAGCCGGGCGAACTGGATGACCTCTTCAAGTTCGACGCTGAATCGGCTCCGGCGGTCGACATGCGCCAACTGGTGCGCACCCTCGGGGGCGACCTGACGGTGGTGCGCGAGATTGCGATCGCCATGCGCAGCGACCTGGCGGTGCGCCGCGCGGCGATGGCGAAGGCGCTCGGCGACAGCGATGCGAGGGCCGGGCTGGAGCAGGTCCATGCGCTGAAGGGCGCACTCGCCAGCATCGGCGCGCACCAGGCGGCCCGGCTGGCGAAGAAGGTCGAATGCGCGTGGAGGCAGGGCGACCGGGTGGCCGTGCGGGTCGCCTCCGGGCTGCTGGCGCATGAGGTCGAGCGGGTCGACACCGCGCTGAAGCAGGTGGCCGACGGTCGAACCGTTCCAACCGCCGGCGCAATCAGTACTTGATCGTCACGCCTGCCTTCACGCCCTTCTTTTCCTTGCCGTCCGAGAAGACGCTGGTCGAGTAGGAGAGGTCGCCGGCGGTGCTGCCGCCCAGCGAATAGGTCGGGCGGGGCCCGGTGGTCTCGACCCCCAGGTACTTGCTGCTGCCATCGGCACGCTCCACACCCACCGTGGCGCCGTTGGCGTCGATCGACTTCTCAGTCGGGGACAGGTTCGGATTGACGAAGACGGTCCCGGTGTCGTCGCGCTTCAAGGGCAGCTTCGGGGTCTGGGCGAGGGCGGTGGCGCAGCAGACGGCCAAGCCC
>NZ_JBFUIU010000121.1:0-15987 GCF_056401695.1 Variovorax sp. P4_D9 | reverse complement strand
GAAGGAGGTGCTGTAGGAGGCGTAATAGGTCTGCTCGGTCGAGGGCTGCCAGAGCGCGCCGGCGCGCACGCTGGTGAAATTGACCGTCTGGTCCTCGCGCGCCAGCGTGGTCGCGCTGGCGATGGTGTTCTCGACCTTCGCCTTGAAGTGGTCCTGGCGCACGCCGGCGACCAACTTCCATTCCGGGCTGAGCTCGATCGTGTCGTTGACATAGGCGGCCACCGTGTCGGCGCTCGAGGTCGCCAGATTGCCCGGCAGGCTCGGCGCGTTGAGCGGCGAGTCGCGCGACACCGGGTTCAGCAGCGGCGTGCACCCCACGTAGCCGCTGGTGGTGCCCGGCGGGTTCAGCGGAAATCCGTTGCAACTGCCGTTGCGGTAGTAGGCCTGGTTGCGGTAGGTGTCGTGGTCCAGTTCGAGCCCTGCCAGCAGGGTGTGCTTGACGCTGCCGGTGTTGAACTTCGTGGTCAGCTCTGTCAGGTTGAACAGCGAGGTGTCGTGAATCTCGCGGTCGTGGCTTTGCTGGCGCACCCACAGGCCCTGCAGCGGCAGCGTGCTGATCACTGGCAGCGGCACCGCCGCGGTGCCGGTCGAACTGGCGATGAAGGATCCATTGGCGGCCAGCCGGCCGATGTTCTGCGGCGAGGTCTCGCGCGCATCCGTCTTGACGTCGTTGTACATCGTCTGGTTGCGGATCGACGTGGTCGGCGTGATCTTGTGCTGGACCAGTGCACCGAAGGCGCCGATGTCGGAGATCGTGCGGTCGTCGTTGAAGCCGTAGGCATTGTTGCGGTCGACCGGCGGCGGACGGCCGTTGAGCGGCACGAAGCCGTAGTCGGGCTGGTCGTTGTTGTGCTGCAGCAGCGCGCTGAAGGTCACTTGCGTCGGCGTGCCGATGCCGAACTTCAGCACCGGCGCAATGCCGGCGTCCTTCAGCCGGGTCTGGTCGCGCGTCGTGGCATCGCCCTCCTGCGCCATCGCCGAGACGCGGAAGGCCGAGGTCTCCGACAGCGGCTGGTTGACGTCCACCGTGGTGCGCACCAGCCCGTTGGTGGTGGCCGACACCGTGGCCTCGCTGGCCGGCGTCAGCGTCGCGCGCTTGCTGACCTGGTTGATGATGCCGCCGGTGGACCCGCGACCGAAGAGCATCGACGACGGGCCCATCAGCACCTCGACCGAATCGAGCGCGAAGACGTCGCGGTAGTACTGGCCGCGATCGCGCGCGCCGTCGAGGTAGATGTCGGTGCGCGCGGAAAATCCGTTCAGGTTGATGTTGGTGCCGATCTGCCCGCCCTCGGCGCCGCCGATGGTGAGCCCGGGCACATTGCGCAGGGCGCTCGCCAGCGAGGTGGAGCCCTGTGACTGCATCAGCGCCTGGTTGATGATCGTGACCGATTGCGGGATGTCCCGCAAGTCCGCCGGGAGGCGGCTGATCGATGCGCCTGCGGGGCCGAAGCTCGTGCTGTCGGCTGCGCTCTCCACCCGCACCTCGCGCAGCGTCTGCGGCACCACCGCGCCACTCGACGATTCGGCTGGGGATGCGGCCGCAGGGGTGGGTGGAACGGCTTGTTGCGCGACTGCGCCGGTCATGGTGGCGAGACTCAGCAGCGCCAAGGCGGTGGGCTTCAGGCGGCCCGCTTGTCTGGGAAGGCGGTTCATTGGCGGGGGGTTCGGGGAGAGGCGCTGCGCTCGTGAGCGCAGGCCGGGCCCCGCATTCTGACTGCGAATCGTTCTTATTGCTCTTCTTGTTTCTATACGTTGCTAAGACACAACAGAGGAGGAGTTGCGACGATCGATCGGGTCGCAGTCACGTCCACGCCGGGTTTCTCGAAAGAAGCCCCCTGGCGCGTTGTCCCGCGCATGGCGGGATGCGAAGCCGCAGCTCAAGCCGCCGGTACGGCCGCCCCCACCTGCTGGTACACCGCCGTCTCGAAGCCGATCAGTGTCTCGACCACCGGCATGTCAAAGAAGGGCAGCAGCTGCGTCATCAGCACCCCGCCGATGCCCTTCGAGCGGTCGATCCAGTAGTACGAATTGAAGACACCTGCCCAGTCGCCGGTTCCGTTGCTGCGCATGCCCGGCAGATCGGCCAGCGTGAGATGGAAGCCGAGGCCCCAGCTCTGCGGAACCGGAAGTGCGGGCACGTCGTTCGACAGCTCGGGCACCATCGACTTCATCAGCGCCGGGAGCTGGATCTGGCCCAGGTGATTCTGCAGCGCCATCTGCACGGTGGCGGTCTTCAGGATGCCGGCGCCGTCGTGCAGCCAGGCCTGCACGAAGCGGCCGTAGTCCTGCACCGTGCCGTAGGAGCCGTGGCCGGCGGCGTCCCACTCCGGGGCGGGCGGCAAGTCGTGCGGCGATGGCGCAAGCTTGCCATCGGCTTGACGCTGCATCACGCGCAGCAGCCGCTCGCGCTGTTCGGCGCTGGGCGAGAAGGTCGAGTCGTTCATTCCGAGCGGCCCGTAGACGAATTCCCGCAGGTAGCTGGCGAGGCTCTGCCCAGATAGCTTCTCGACGACGAGCCCGAGCCAGTCGGTGTTGACGCCGTACTCCCACGCGGTGCCCGGGTCGTTGACCAGCGGCACCGACAGGCTGCGCTTCAGGCCCGACAGCGGATTGGGCTCGCCCGTCAGCGCGTGGTAGCGGAGCAGCTTCTCGTTCAGGAAGAAGTAGCCGAGGCCCGCCGAGTGCGTCATGAGCTGTCGCACCGTGGCCTTGCTGGCGGGCGGGCGAAGGCGCGGCGTATCACCGTCGAAGCCGTCCAGCACGGACATGCGGCCGAACTCCGGCAGGATCGATTCGACGGTGGCATCGAGGCCGAGCCGTCCCTGATCCACGAGCTGCAACGCCGCCGTCGTGGCCACGGCCTTGGTCATCGACGCGTTGCGGAACATCGTGCGCTCGCCCGCCTCCCCGGCCGCATGATGGAACAGCTGGCCGTTGCGGTCGACCACCACCGCCGCAACGCCGTGCAGCGTACCCTTCGAAACAGCGCCGTCGAGCAATGCCGCGATGGCCGAACCGTTGAATGCCATGATCGTCTCCAAAGTTCTTGGTGATGAATCCGCGCGCGGACTCCCGTGGGCATCAGCCGGACATTTTGCTGCGGCGAAACGGGCTTTGAAAGGGTGGCGATCGGCGCCGCGCCCGCGCCTTGGCCTGATCGCGCGATGGACATGGGCCGCGATGGGTGCCATCGCGACATGGCAGGCGCGCGCCGGCGGCAGCAGCGGGACAATCCGGGGCTCATGCCAAGCACCCCATCCGCCGATCCGGCCCCAGCCATCCGCACGCACGCCGAGGCGGCTTCCGAACATTGGCGCCGCAATCTGTCCGTGTGCATGTTCGGCTCCTTCACCACCATCGTGGCGATGACGCTGCTGCTGCCCTTCCTGCCGCTCTATGTCGAGCAGCTCGGCGTCCACGAGCACGCCGCGATCGTGCAATGGTCGGGCGCAGCCTACGGCGCAACCTTCCTGAGCGCGGCGCTGGTGGCGCCGCTTTGGGGACGGCTCGCTGATCGCTACGGCCGCAAGCTGATGCTGATCCGCGCCAGCCTCGGCATGGCGGTGGCGATGGCCCTGATCGGCTTGGCACAGGACGTCTGGCAGCTGGTCGGTCTGCGGCTTCTTGCCGGGCTGCTGGGCGGCTACGCCTCGGGCTCGACCGTGCTGATCGCGACCCAGACGCCGAAGGAGCGATCCGGCTGGGCGCTGGGCACGCTGTCGTCCGCGATCATGGCCGGCAGCCTGGTCGGGCCGCTGATCGGCGGTGCGCTGCCGCCGCTAATCGGCATCCGCTGGACTTTTTTCGGCGCCGGCGCAGTGATCTTCGTCGCCTTCCTCGCGACGCTGGTCCTGGTGCGCGAGGAGCGTCGGCCCCCGCGGATGGCCAAGGCAGACAGTCCGCCCGCCAGCTGGGCTGGGGTGCCGGACAAGCGCCCGGTGGTGGCCATGCTGCTCACCGGCATGCTGCTGATGCTGGCCAACATGTCGATCGAGCCGATCATCACTGTCTACGTCGCACAGCTGGTGACAGATCCGGCGCGCGTGACGGTGATGGCCGGCTTCGTGATGTCTGCCGCGGCGCTGGGCAGCGTCCTGTCGGCCGCGCATCTGGGCCGGCTGGCCGATCGGGTCGGCCACTGGAACGTGATCATCGGCTGCCTGGCGATCTCAGCCGTGCTGCTGGTGCCGCAGGCCTTTGTCACCGCCGGCTGGCAGCTGGTGCTGTTGCGCTTCCTGATGGGCCTGTCGCTCGGCGGCCTGCTGCCTTGCATCGCGAGCGTGATCCGCCACAACGTGCCGGAGGGCGTTGCCGGCAGCATGCTGGGCTATTCGATCTCGGCGCAGTACACCGGCCAGGTGGTGGGCCCGCTGGTGGGCGGCTTCGTGGGCGGACGCTTCGGCATGCCGAACGTCTTCCTCGCGACCTGCCTGCTGATGGCGGCGGGCGCGAGCTGGAACTGGTGGGCCAAGCGCGCCATCATTGACGGCGCCCGAGCGAGTCCGTCGAGGGCTGCTTGAGCCGCAGCGGGCGGCCGCCCGCCACCTCTAGACCTCTAGACCCAGCGCTGGACAGCTTCGGCCGTGTCGCTTGGCTTCGTATTGAAGCAGAGCCGGGCAGCCGGTGCGCCTCGATGCACGACGTTCACGAGCTTCTCGAAGAGGAGGAAATGGGCGGGTATCGTGCGGATGCCGGCGCCGATCACCACGCAGTCGAACGATCTTTCAGAGAGCTTTTGGGCGACCACGGCCTGTGCCGTGGCTCCGAGGTCGGTCAGACAGAGTTCGGCTTCGTAGCCTAGCGTGGCGAGCCTTGCCTTGTCAGCCTCGAGCCCAGCCCTTACCTTTGTTGCGTTCAGGTCCGGCATCGCGCTGAAGTCAACGAGATCCGGCTCCAGGCCGATCACCAGGATCTGCTTCTTTTCCATTGAAATCCCCTGTCGAGTGGAGCGGATTGAGTAATCGCCATCGTGGCGTTCACGCAGCCTTCGGTTCAGGCAGGACCGCAGTCAACGCGAAGTCGACCAGATGGAGCCAGGTCACCTCGAGGCCCATGATGCTGTGGTGGTCGGAGCCGGCAATCGTCTGCACGGAGACGGGCGTCGGCCAGGCAGCGATGAGCTTCTCCGAGCGCTCCGGCAGCACGACGTTGTCCGACTCGGCCAGCAGGACCTGCGTCTTCGCGGCGACCTCCCGACTGTGAGCGAGCGAGTTGAACTGATGCCGCAGCAGGATGGACAGCGGCACCAGCGGAAAGCGCCTCTTTGCCACCTCGAGCATCGAGTCGTAGGGCGTGACCAGCTGGAGGCTCGAGAATTCTTGTCGCGCCACGAGCTGGATGGCCACGCCGGTCCCCAGACTTCGGCCGACCACGTGCAGGCGCACGTGCGGCAGGGCTCGGCGCAGATGGTTGGCGAACTGGCACGCGTCCTTGACTGAAGCGACTTCGGACGGGTGACCTTCGGAATCGGCGACCCCGCGGTAGTTGATCGCGGCGAATCCGAAGCCTTCCGGAAGCCAGTGCAGTGCCTGGGCCGTGGCGCGGACGTCCTCGCCCCGGCCGGCGAAATAGATGAACAGGTCCTGCAGTGCCTCCTCGCCGTGGGGGTGGTAGACATAGCCGCGGACCATCCCGCCCGGCACGGTGTGGGAGTAGGTCGAGAAGTCGTCGGACAGGTGGACCACGGGGTGCTTGCGAGCGTCGAACAGGATGTGTCCCTGGCGTATCGCAAGAAGCGTCCAGTAGGTCGCGATGCCTCCAAGTGCGGCGGCCGAAGCCGAGAGTGCAATGCGGGCGACTTTCGATGACAAGGTTTGCTCCGTTGAAAGGGCCGAGGTGCAGGGCTTCCCCGGCCTGGGTCGCATTCTGCCTTCACAACCGAATGCCCTCCTCCGACAGTGCCCTCAGACCACGGCCTGCCGCCGGCCCCGCATCAGCCAGCGCAGCACCGGCCACACCCACACCAGCACCGCGAGCAGCGCCAGCCCCGCGGCAATGGGCCGCGACACGAAGCCCATCAGGTTGCCGTCGGACTTGATCATCGAGGTGATGAAGTTCTCCTCCAGCATTCCGCCCAGCACCACGCCGAGGATCGCCGGCGCGATCGGGAAGCGGTTTTCCTCCAGCAGGTAGGCCACCAGCCCGGCCACCAGCATCACGCCGACGTCGAACAGCGAGTTGTTGATCGCGAAGGTGCCGACGATGCAGAAGATCAGGATCAACGGCATCAGCACGTTGCGCGGCACGCGCAGGATGCGCTTGGCCACCTTGATGCACAGGATGCCGAGCGGAATCATGATGATGTTCGCGACGATGAACAGCATGAACACCGCGTAGATGTTCTGCGGGTTGGTGGTGAACAGCGTCGGACCCGGATTCAGGTTCTTCATGTAGAGCACGCCGATCACGATCGCAGTGATCGAGTCGCCCGGGATGCCGAAGACCAGCGCCGGAATCCACGCCCCCGCCAGCGCGCTGTTGTTGGCCGAGCCCGATTCGACGATGCCCTCCACGTGCCCGGTGCCAAATTTCTCGGGCTCCTTCGAGAACTTCTTGCTCATCGCATACGACATCCAGGCCGCGATGTCGGCGCCGGCGCCCGGCAGCGCGCCGACCAGCGTGCCGAGCGCGCTGCCGCGCAGGATCTGGACCGGGTACTTCTTCGCCAGTGCCCACTGGCCCTTGAGCACGCTGCCCACCTTCTCGACCACCAGCTCGGCCGGCGGCAGGGTGTCGACCGCGAAGCGGATCACCTCCGAGATCGCGAACATGCCGATCATCATCGGGATCATGCCGATGCCGCCGGTCATCTCGGTGTTGCCGAAGGTGAAGCGTGGGAAGCCCGCGGGGTTGCCGAGGCCGACACAGGCCACCAGCAAGCCCAGCAGCAGCGTGACCACGCCCTTGAGCGGCTGGTCGGAGGTGATGAAGACGGCGCAGGTCAGGCCCAGCAGCACCAGCCAGAAGTACTCGAAGGAGCTGAAGTTGAGCGCGAAGTCGGCCAGCGCCGGCGAGGCGACGATCAGCACCGCGGTGCCGAACAGCCCGCCCACCGCCGAGAACACCAGGCCGGCGCCGAGCGCCAGTTCGGCCTGGCCCTTGCGGGTCATCGCGAAGGCCTCGTCGGTGTAGGCGGCCGAGGCCGGCGTGCCGGGAATGCGCAGCAGGCAGCCCGGGATGTCGCCCGAGAAGATGGCCATCGCAGTAGCGGTCACCATCGCCGCGATGGCCGGGATCGGCGCCATGAAGAAAGTCACCGGCACCAGCAGCGCCACCGCCATGGTGGCCGACAGCCCCGGCACCGCGCCGACGAAGAGGCCGTAGAGCGACGCAATGACCATCACCATCAAGGTGTACGGGTCGAACACCATGGCAAAGGCTTGGGCGAGTGCGGTCGACATGGGCGGCGTGTGTTCGGCTCGGCTACCAGGCGAAGGGCGTCAGCAGGCCCCAGGGCAGCGGCACCCGCAGCAGCTTGTAGAAGGCGAAGTGGATGACGAAGCTGGCAATGACCGCGATCAGCAGCGAGCGGCCCGGCGGCACGCGCAGCGCCCACATCAGCGCACCGAGCACCGCCGTCGACGTGATCAGGAAACCGAGCTTCTCGGAAGCCAGCATGTAGAAGACCACGCCCGCGATGACCGTGGCGAAGGCCAGCCCATGGCGCGGCGAGCGGATCCAGTCACCGGCTCGCAGCCACGGCCGCTCGGCGCGCTCGCGCCAGCCGCGCATCAGCAGCATCGCGCCGCAGACGCAAAGCCCGACCGCGATCAGTCCGGGGAACAGGGCCGGGCCGACCTGCTGGCCCGGGATCTTCGGGTAGCCCTGCACCAGCGCCAGCACCGCGATGCCGAGCGCCAGCAGCAGCGTCCCGAAGACAGCGTCGTTGAACTTCATCCTGGAAGCGCCCGTGCCCTTGCGTGGAGCGGACTACTTCGCAATGCCGACGGCCTTCATCGTGGCGCCGAGCTCGGCGTCCGACTTGGCCATGAACTTGCCGAAGTCCTCGGGGCCCGCATAGGTGACGCCGAAGCCGCGCGAGGCCATGAAGTCGATGTACTCCTTGCTGGCCGCGACCTTCTTGATGCCGTCGGCCAGCTTGTCGCGGACTTCGTTCGGGATGCCCTTGGGCGCGACGATGCCGCGCCAGGCGGCCATGGTCCAGTCGCTGCCGATGACCGACTTGAGCGTCGGGATGTTGGGGTACAGCGCCGACGGCTTGTCGGCCATGATCGCCAGGCTCTTGACCTTGCCGGCGTCGATCAGCGAGCGCGCCTCAGGCAAGGACACCGGCGCGATGTCGACGCCGCCGGCCACCATGTCCTGCAGTCCCGGCGCGGCGCCGTTGCTGGGCACCCAGGGCACGGCCGCGGGATCGATCTTCTGGTCGCGCAGCAGGCCGGCGATGGCCAGGTGCCAGATGCCGCCCTGCCCCGTGCCCGAGGCCTTCATCTTGCCGGGGTTGGCCTTGATCGCCGCCAGCAGTTCGTTGACGGTCTTGAAGGGCGCATCGGCGCGCACCTGAACGCCGGCCGGGTCGGCGTTGACCAGCCCGATCGGCGTGTAAGAAGCGCCGGTGAGCTCGGTCAGGCCTTGCCAGTGCATCATGCCGATCTCGACCGTGGCCAGGCCGATGGTGTAGCCGTCGGGCGCCGCCGAAGCGATCGCCGCATGGCCCACCACCCCGCTGCCGCCGGTGCGGTTGACCACCGTGACCGGCTGGCTGAGTTCCTTCTCGAGCAGGCTGGCGACGATGCGCGCGGTGGCGTCGGTGCCGCCGCCGGCGCCCCAGGGCACGATCAGCGTGACCGGGCGGGCCGGATAGCCCTGGGCGGCTGCGGGCGCGGCCGCCCCGAGCAGTGCGGCAGCGCCGAGAGCGGCGGCGAGGGTGGCGAACGAACGGCGTGAGCGGGCGCGCATGGGATGTCTCCTGTTACTTTCGGCTTTTGGTACCGCTACCTTTTTTCGCATGGTCGCGGTAGCGCCGCATCAGGGCGTGCACCGCTTGCGAGCCCGGTCAGGCTGTGGTCAGAAAGCGCTCGAGGCGGTGTTGGAGGTACCCGGTGTCCTCGGCACGCGCCCGGCACGCTGTACCAGCGCGAGGGCCAGCCGCGCCAATGGGTGAATACGGCCAGGTAGGACATGTCTGTCCTCGACTTCAGCCTGCCACCGAACTCTCCGCCCCGCCGCCGATCCGATACTTTGTCCACGATCCCGGCAACACCCCTAGGGCACTCCGGGAACGCGAGGCCCTCCGTACGAACGCAAGTCGACGGGGGGCCTTCGTTTGATTCGTCGGCAACGCATCGGAGATCGACAGATGGAAGTGGGCGTCTATGGCTTTGTGGCACTGTCAGCGGTGCTGGTGGGTGCAGTGGCCGTCTACCTTCGAAAGCGACGCCGCGACGACATCGCGCAGGAAATAGAGTCCCAGCTGAAGCGGTCGGCCGAGACGATCCGCGACCAATTGAGGTGAATTCCCGAGGGGTCAGAATGCGCGGATGGAGAAGCCCCCCGTCCGCGAGGATCCCGGCCGCGCACGCCGCCTGGCAAGCCGCACGCTGATCGCGCTGTGCGTGGTCGGCCTGCTGCTGGCGGCCGCGTGGGTCGCCCTGCGGCACGCCTATCCACCCGAGCGGCTGGCCGCGATGCTCGCGGACAGCATCAGCGCGGCAACCGGTCGCCCCTTCCGCATCGACGGCGATCTGAGGCTTCGTGTCCTGCCCAGCCTGACCATCGATGCCACCGACGTCGCGCTCGCCAATGCCGACTGGGGCGCGGAGCCCGACATGCTGCGGGCCCGGCACATCAGCTTCGACATCTCGGTTCGCGATCTGCTCTCCGGCACCGTGCGCATCCACAGCATCGGCATCGAGGGCGCCGAACTGCGGCTCGAATCCGACGGCGCCGGCCGCTACAACTGGATCATGGCGCCGGCCGGCGGCGGCGGCGGCGCCGCAAAGGCGGCGCCGCGGATCGCGCTGGAGCGCATGGAACTGACCGACGGACGCATCAGCTACCGCCAGGGCCGCGACGGAAGGACGTCGGAACTGAGCATCGAATCGCTCGTTGCGGCGACGGCGCCCGACGGCCACACCCAACTGGATGCGAGCGTGGCGCTAGCGGCCCAGCGCTGGACCGTGGAGGGCCAGACCGGGCCCCTCGTTGCGCTGCTGGCCGGCAGCGCCGAATGGCCGCTCGACTTACGCGCCACCACCGAAGGCGCCTCGGCGTCGCTGCAGGGGAACATGGGCACCGGCGCCAAGGCCGGGGCACTGGACGCCAAGGTCGCCCTGAAGGTCAGCGCGGCGACAGCGCTGGCGCCCTTGGGCGAGGTGGCGGCGCTGGTTCCGCTGCCCCTCGAATTACAGGCGACGCTGGTGCATGCGCCGGGGCAATGGCAAGCCGACCCGATGCGGCTGTCGCTGGCCGGGCAGCGGGTGACCGGCAACGCCACGCTGAAGGCTGGTGCCGGCGCCGCGCCGAAGTTCGACGCTGCGCTCTCGGCCCCCACCTGGGCGATTCCGCAGTTGCCGGCCCTCTCGACGGTCCAGGCCCGCGTCGCCTACGAACCGGGCCGACTGCAGGTCGAGCCGTTCAGCTTCGCCATCGCCGGCGGCCAGGCCCGCGGCCAGGTCCGGGTCGGGATGCGCCCCGGTACCGCGCCGCGAATCGACCTCCAGCTGAGCGCCCGGTCGATGTCGGTCGAGGCGCTGGAGGGCGCGCATGGGGGCCACCGGTACTTCAAGGGTGGTAGCGCCAATCTCGAAGCCAAGCTGGCGATGGCCGGTCGCACCCCCTGGGCGCTGGCCGGCTCCGCCACCGGCGAGGCCGTGATGTCCGCCCGCGACGTCGGGCTGGCGGGCCGGGCCGCCTCGCTGGACCGCGACGTCGTCGCGCGCCTGATCGATGCACTGATCCCGACCGGCCAATCGCGCGACAACCTGGTCGTGCAATGCGCCGTCGCGCGTCTGCCGCTGCGCAACGGCATGGCGGCCATCGACCGTTCGATCGCGGTGGAAACGCGGCAGATCGCGGTCTCCGCCAGCGGCGAGATCAACCTCGCCCAGCGCACCCTGTCGCTGGCGTTCCGGCCCCAGGTCAAGCGCGGCCTCGATCTGAACGCGGGCAGCCTGGTCGAGTTGATGATTTTGCAGGGCCCGCTCGACGCCCCCACGTTGAGCATCAATCCGCGCGGCGCCGCCCGCCAGGCCGCCAACGTGGGCGTGGCGGCCGCGACCGGCGGGATCTCGCTGCTGGCGCCGGCGCTGCGCTCGGTCACCGGCGAGGCCTCGGCCTGCGAGCAGGCGCAAGGCAAGTCCAAGGCCGCCAGCCCGCAGGCCGAGAAGAAGCCCGAACGGCACCGGCTGCTGCCCTGGCCGAAGGCCCGCTGAAGCCGGCGGCCCTGGGTTCCAAGCCCGACTCGTCGTCGAGCGGCGGTTCGCCTAACATCGGCACATGGACGAACTACTGCAGCGCAGCTCGGGCCTGCCTGAGATCAGGCTGGCACCTGGCGACACGGTGGTCCGCGAAGGCGAGTCGGGCGGGGGTCTGTGGATCCTCGTGTCGGGGGCCCTGCAGATCAGCAAGGCCGGCGTCGCGATCAATTCGATCAGCCGACCGGGCGCCGCGATCGGCGAGATCTCACTGCTGCTGGATTCACCCTACAGCGCAACGGTCGTGGCGAGCGACCCGAGCATCGTTCGCTACGCGGCCGACGGCCGCGCCTTCATGATGAGCGACCCGGCCATCACGCGACTTATTGCGGTGGGCTTGGCCGAGCGCCTGAATTTCGTCACGACCTACCTCGCCGACTTGAAGAACCAGTATGGCGATTCGCCTGGCCTGGCGATGGTCTCGGAGGTCCTGGGCCAACTGGCACACCGCCAGGGGCCGCCGGCGCGCCCCGGCTCGGCCAGGGAGCCGAACCCCGACTACTGAACTCAGAAGACCGATCGCGCAGGCGCGCGTTCGGCACCCAGTTCCAGCGCTTCCTCACCCATCATCGAGTACCACGATGCGCTGCCGACTGCGAGGTCGATCACGATGTGGGCGGGGACCGGCCCGATCTGCCGGCCGGCGTTGAATACCCAGGTCGGACCAATGCGGTCGGCCCAGGCTCCCGCCGGCTTGAACGGCGGCTCGTGCACATGGCCGGTCAGCACCAGTTCGGGCCGGTACCTTGCAATCCAGGCAGCGACATCGGCGTCGCCGTACTCTCGCTTGCCGGTCCAGCAAGTGGGCGAGCCCAGCGGCGGCCAGTGATAGATCCAGACCCAGCGCGCGGGGCGCCGTTGTGCATCCGCGGCCAATTGCAGTTCGAGCGCGGCCCGCCCCGCCGGGCCGTCCCACCAGGGGCAGATCGTGATTAAGGTGTCACCGATCGTCAGCGAATCGCCGTCCGTCGAGACGCCGGCGCGACGACTCTCCGGCAGCCACAACGCCGCCCGCTCGCCGTGCCGATCCGCCCCCGTCAGGTCGTGGTTGCCCGAGGCCACCACCAGCGACCTGCCTGGATTCATCAACGAGAAATAGCGCAGCAGGACAACCGACTGCGCGTCGAGCGACACCGGCGAGCTCACATCCAGGTGATCGCCCGCGAGCACCACGAGATCAAAGGACGGCGCCGACCGCACCACCCAGTCGAGCTGGGGCAAGGTGTAGTGAAGATCGGAAACAAGCAGGATGCGCACGACATTGACTGCAGCGACGGAGCTTCGCATTGTGGGGGCTGGAAAGCCCGGGCGAAGCGCCTTTTCGCACCCGGGCTCAGCGCTATGCTCCAACGGCAGCCCTGCACTTCCCGCCCTGCCCGACCCAGACCGGCTGCCGGGTCGAGGTGGCGGCACTGACAGCTGGAGAACCGGGATATGAACACCGAAGCACAACCCGCCACCCTCGCCCTCGACGATGCCGAGACCGTCTCGGCCCTCGTCCAATCGCCGGCCGCGCCGCGGGCCTGCTACGTCCTCGCCCACGGCGCCGGGGCCGGCATGTCGCACCCGTTCATGGCGAAGGTGGCCGGTGGCCTGGCGCAGCGGGGCATCGCGACGCTGCGCTACCAGTTTCCCTACATGGAGCGCGGCTCGAAACGCACTGACTCGCCGGCAGTCGCGCAGGCCGCGGTGCGCGCCGCCGTGGCGCACGCCGCGGGCCTGTTCCCCTCGCTGCCGCTGTTCGCGGGCGGCAAGTCCTTCGGCGGCCGAATGAGCTCGCAGGCGCAGGCCCTGGCGCCCTTGCCGGGCGTCTCGGGATTGGTGTTCCTGGGCTTCCCGCTGCACGCGGCAGGTGCGCCATCCAGCGATCGGGCGCGTCATCTGTTCGACGTCCGGACGCCGATGCTTTTCCTGCAGGGCACGCGTGACAAGCTCGCCGAGTTCGACCGGATCGAGAAGCTGGTGGCCGATCTCGGCGCCTTGGCGACGCTGCTCCGGATCGACGAGGCCGACCACTCGTTCCATGTGCTCGTGCGCTCGGGCCGCAACGACACGGAAGTGGTGCAGCAGATCCTCGACGGCGCCGCGGCCTGGATGCTGCGCTGAACCAGATGCCGATCGACAACCCGAGCTTCGACGCCGATTGTGTGACTTCCTTCGGGCGAAGGCGCATAACCGCTGTCGTGCGCCGCGATGAACAGGGGCCGAGTCCGCTAAAGTGACGATGCGCATGCGCGCCTCTCCATGACCTTGACCAACATTCGAATCACAGGGCCACACGACGCCTCCTATCGACTCGGCGACCCCATGCAGATCCATGAGGGAAACGTCCTCCTGGCGACGCTGGATCCCGTGTTCGTCATGAACTACGGCACACGGATCCACATCGAGCCGTTCACCGCGTCGCCGGCCCTGCAGGGTGAGCGCAGGCACATTGGGCGCCTCATCTTCTTCGAGATCTGTGCCTTCATCTCGGAGCACTTCCCACAGGTGCAGGCCGTCAGTTTCGCCTTCGTCCGCCCGATCGAAAGCCCGGGCGGCCCCGCGCGGCAGGCGGGTTCACGCGCCGCCGTGCTGGAGCGGGTCGGGGTCGAGGACGTCCGGATCACCCCCGTCACCGCGGGCGCGCACGTGGTCTCCGGCACCTGGGTCTACAACGAGAAGAACCTCGAAGTGCTGCAAATCGCGCTGGCCGAACAGCGGAAGATCTTCGGCGCCGACCCGATCGCGGGCGGCGCCCGCGAAACCGCRGGAGTCACGGCGGCGATTCGCCGGCTGATGGCGCGGCGGCGGCCCAAGGCGTAGTCGCCCGCAGATCCCGTGCGCCTGAAGCGGCGCGTCCGGCAGGCTTGCGCCGAAGCGCGCCCAAATGCTACTGTCGCCGTCCCATCCGGCGCGGCGCCGGACTCGAGGAGATCCATCGTGCAGATCGGCGTACAGAGCTTCGCATCCCGGGCACCACCGCGCTTCGACAGCAAGGAAGCGGAACGCAGCCACCTCCTGCAACGGCTCGCCGGCGCATGTCGCATCTTCGGCCGGCGCGGATTCTCCGAGGGGCTCCTGGGTCACATCACGATCCGCGACCCCGAGTTGGYGGATCACTTCTGGGTCAATCCGGTCGGCGTCGCCATGAACCATGTCAAGGTGTCCGACCTGGTCCAGGTCAACCCCCAGGGACAGGTGGTGCGTGGCAGCGGCATGGTCAATCCCGTGGGACTCCTGTTGCACACCGCCGTCCATCGAGCGCGCCCGGAGGTCACCGCTGTCTGCCATGCTCACGCCTTGCACGCGTCGACCTGGTCTTCATTCGAGCGGCTGCTCGATCCAATCACCCAGGACGCCTGCATCTTCTTCGAGCAGCAGGCACTCATCCTGGAACCGCGCGTGGTGCGCGATGCGGCATCCGCAGCTCGGTTCGCCGCTGCCTTCGGCGACAAGCGCGTCGCCGTCCACGGCGGGCACGGCATCTTCACGACGGGCCAGAGCATCGATGAGGCCGCGTGGTGGTTCGTGCTCATGAACCGCTGCTGCGAGTCGCAACTCATGGCCGAGGCCGCCGGAACACCCACCCATTGGCAGGTGGAGGACGCCCGCTGGCTCGCGTCGGTCCTCGGCTCGCCCACCTTCGGCTGGCTTTCGTTCCAGACGCTGTGGGACGACATCATAGTGAGCGAGCCTGATCTCGTGAGCTGAATCGAGCCCGTCAGATCGGCGCCAGGCCGGGTCGTCGCGGGCGGCGCCTGACGGGATGCAGCCTGGCTCGCCGCCGCCAATCCCGCATCGCCGAAGCATGTTGGTTATCACCAGGACCACCCCCTGGGGTTAGCCCGCAGAGGGATAGTTCCGATGTCCTCTGGTTTAGCCGCTGGTAAAACCACGGCATGACAAGAAAGCTCCAGGAACCGTCCATCACCCGCAAGCCGGGAACCGACGGCACAGGTTTTTCCAAGGTATTCGCGTTCCTTCGAGACCGCCTGCTCGAGGGCAGCATGCGCTCGGGGGACCGGCTCATTCCCGAGCGAGAGCTCGCCTTGCAGCTGGGCGTCAGCCGCCCGATCGTGCGAGAGGCGTTGCGCGCGCTGTCGATGCTGGGGGTGGTGGAAATACGCGAGCGTGTCGGCACCATCGTGCGCAAGCCCGATGTGTCGGTGCTGGGGGACTTCTTCGCCTTCTCGATGGCCCAGCAGGGCGACATCGTGGACGACGTCATGGAGGCGCGGATCGCGCTCGAGGTGCAGGCCGTTCGCCTGGCGTGTCGTCATGCGTCGACCTCCGATCTCGAGCGGATCGCTGCCGCGGTCGACCGCATCGAGGCCACGGTCGACGACTTCGACGAAGGAGGTCGCGCCGACCACGATTTTCATGCGGCGCTGGTGCGGGCGAGCCGGTCGGAGACGCTGGTGCAGTTGTATGCCGCGATCTCAACGCTGCTGCTGCGCTCGCACCGCRATCGCCGCGACGTCGTCGGCGGCGACCCGGCAGTCAAGCGCTACCTCGTCGAGGATCATGCGCGCATCTTTCAGGCCCTCGTCGCCCGCGACGAAGACCT
>NZ_JBFUIU010000120.1:0-16122 GCF_056401695.1 Variovorax sp. P4_D9 | reverse complement strand
GGCCCAGATGCCGCCGAATTCGAGCGGCGAGTAGGCGGTCTCGACATCCGCGGTGAAGACGTCGCCATCCGTGTAGTGCTCGTACTCGAAGCCGTCGGGATCGAACCAGTAGTCGAAGAGCTGGCTGCCGAGCAGGTGGCGGCCGATGCCCCACATGTGCCGGTGGCCCTCGGCGCGCAGCACCTGCTGCCCCTGTCCAAGCGCATCCAGGTCCAGCACCTCGTAGGCACTGTGCTCGACCTTCTCCTCGATGCCGCCGACGATCACCAGCGTGTGATGGTCGGCCGGCTGATTGCCCAGATCGAGGCGGCAGAACGCGAGGCTGGGACTGCCGTCGGCGAGGTACTGTACGTCGGTGGGAATCAGCCCGAGCACGCGCAGGTACCACTCGGCCATGCGCGCGAAGTCAACCGTCTGCAGGACCACGTGGCCGAGCCGCACGACGCGCGCGGGCTCGATGGGCGTGCGCACCGTGCGATTCACGCGGGGCCTGTCTTGTGCCGTGTTCGTGCTCGGCGTGACGGCCTCGCGCAGCGGCAGCGGCCCGGCACGCCGTTGATCCTGCAGCAGCCAGACGCTGCGGCCGCTGGGGTCGAACAGCTCCACGCCGCGGCCGCCCGCGGGCAGGCGGTCGAGCGGCAGCCAGCGGGCCCCGATCTGCTCCACGTAGCGGTTCAGATCCGTGTCGGCCGACATGAGGAACGCGGGCCCGATGAAACGATCCTGCCGCCCAGCTTCCGCGATCGCTATGCAGGGCGCAGTCCCCGCACCCCGGGCCACGAGACGCTGGGGTGTGGAACTGACGATGTGAAAGCCGAAGTCGCGCCAGAAGCGCTCGGTCGGCGCCAGCCGGCGCTTTTCCCAGCGCAGGAAGGCCAGCTCGATGGCGCGCCCGAGGGCGGGCGGCCGTGGCAGTCGTTGGATATCGGTGGGCAGCCGGCTTTCGGGGTTTGACTCGGGCTGCCGAAGCACTGCGGTGAAGCCTCTCACGGGTGGGTCTCCCTTCAGAACGTGTAGTTGTAGCCGAGCAGGAGCATGCGGACCTTGCTCGTCAGGGACGTGCCTGCGCTGGCGCCGGTGCCCGTCAGCGTGGTGCGCGGATTCAGCTCGTAGCCGAGGTTCAGTTCCGAGTGCGGGTCGACGCGCCAGCTCAGGCCCGCGGTGTAGGCGTTCTCGTTGATCGAAGGCACGAGCAGGTTCTGCACGGCGCGCGAACTGTCGATCTGGCTGCTATTGCGGCTGTAGCCGGCCCGCACTGTCCAAAGTCCGTCGAGTGCCCACGCCGCGCCAAAGCGCACAACAGGCTGGTTGCGCCAGGCGAAGCCATTCGGGTCCTGCATCGCCTTGATCTCGCCCCACAGGATGCGCAGCCAATCGGCGGCCAGGGTGAGCCGTTCGGTGGGCTGCCATGCAACGCCGACCCCGTACTGAGCCGGCACGTCGAGGCGTCCGTCGCTGTAGGCCAGCAGGTCGCGGTCATAGCCGTCGAGCCGGCCCATTCGAGCGCGGGACTTCACGTTGGCGCCGAACGTCCAGCCGGACGCCGGTTTCCACAGCATGCCGGCTCGAACGCCGACGCCGGTTGCCGTCTGACGACCGTGACCAGGAACCAGCAGCAAGCCGCCGGGCACGGGAGCGGGGACGATCACACCGTCGGCTTCGAACTGTTCCCGCGCCAGCGTGAGGCCCAGGCCCAGCGCCAGATCGGGCGAGGGCGTCCAGGCCATGGCAGGAATGAATTCGGCGACGCGAAGCGTTGTCTTCGCCATTCCCGCGCCGGGCACCGGCAGGGCGGGCTGACCGTAGTCGGAGCCCGCGCCGGCGCCCGCTAGGCTGATCCCGAGAGTGACCTCGGGAGCCGAATGCCAGATGAAGCCGCCTTCGGGTGCCATCTGTGTCTGGCGGTTCTCGAGGTGGTTGCCCGGCAGGACATAGTCCGCGGAAGAGTGCCCGCTGAACACCTGCAGACCGAGCGTCGCGGAAGACGCTACGAAGGCGATGCCCGCGGGGTTGTTCGCCGCAGCCACGGCGTCGAGCGGCAGCGCGATCGAAGCACCGCCCATCGAGGCGTTCTTTACCCCGTTGCCGCCGGGCAGCGCGCCGTTGACCGCCAGCGCGCCGGCGTGAAACGCGGCGACGGCAAGCGCTACTGCGAGGTGAAGAAGACGGGAGCGTCCGTGCATCGTGGAATCCTGCGAACGTTGAAAGATGGTGCTAACGGGTTCTAATAATAACAACTTCGTCATCATGACAATGTTGTCGTTTATACTTAACCAAGCTCTGGGCACAATCCATCCATGGAAACGCAAGACCACCGCCAGCGCGTCGCCGCCGAGCGCCGCGAACGCATGCGCGCGCGCCTGCTCGCCAGTGCGATGAGGCTCGTCGCGGAAAAAGGTCCGGCGGCGACGTCGATCGACGATGTGATCTCGGCCGCCGAGGTGTCGCGGGGCACGTTCTACAAGTACTTTCCGTCGCCTGATGCATTGATCCGGGAACTCGCCATCCAGATCGCCAACGAGCTGATCCGGATGGCCGAGCCCGTGGTGCTCAGCTACGACGACCCGGCTGAACGGGTGTCAAGTGGCGTGCGACTGGTGGCCAGGCTGGCCATCGACCACCCGCTGGCCGCCGCATTCCTGGTGCGCCTCGGATGGCCGGACGCACGGGGCCCGAACATGCTGCTCGACTTTGTGAAGCGGGATCTGACCGAAGGCATCCGGCAGGGTCGATTCACACGCATGCCGATCGCATTGGCCCTCAACATCGTGACCGGTGCCGTGCTCGGCGCGACGCATCGCATGCTCGAGCCGGGTTGCGAGAGCGACTTTGCGGAGCAGAGCGCCTCCGCCGCATTGCGTGGGCTGGGCCTGGATGCGAAGAGCGCCGAGCGCATCGCCAACAACCCGCTGAAGCCGGTCGGGATTCTGTCGGAAGGTTTGCTGACCGAGACCTCGGAAATCCCGGCGCCAGCCGTTGCGAGGACAACTCGCCACGTGGTCGGGCGTCCAAAGGTCAGTTGAGGCTCGCTGGCGCCGCTGCAACGACATGACTTGAGTCACTGGCCCATCGATAATTCGTTCCCATCCTCTCGCACGACGCAGGCGCACTCGGTGTCCATCTTGAATCCCGTTCGGATCAGCTTCGACGAATTCGATCTCGACGAGGCGAACGCCTGCCTGCTGCGCAACGGAAAGGCCGTCGCGCTCGCGCCTACGCCCTTCAACCTGCTGTGCGCGCTGGCGCGCCAGCCGGGTGCGCTGCTGACGAAGGACGCGCTGCTCGATACGGTGTGGGGTCACCAGTTCGTCAGCGAATCAGTGCTCAAGACCGCCATCAGCGACCTGCGCACGGCGCTCGGCGATAACCCGCGCGAGCCGCGCTTCATCGAGACCGTGTCGCGGCGCGGCTATCGCTTCATCGCGGTGCCGGCCGCCGCGCGCTCGGGACCGCCTCTCGCCGCCACGGCGACGACGACGGCGGTGGAGGTGGCAGCGGGCCCGCGGCCGTCGGCGTCGTTCATCGGCCGCGCGGACGCGAGCGCCCGGCTGCAGCAGGGGTGGGATCAGGCCTGCAGCGGGGAGCGCGCGGTGGTCTGGATCGCCGGCGAACCGGGCATCGGCAAGACCACACTGATCGAACACTTCGTGGCCAGTCTCGGCGGCGTCGCCTGCGCGCGCGGGCAGTGCGTGGAGCACTACGGCACAGGTGAGCCCTACCTGCCGGTGCTGGAAGCGCTGGCCGAGCTGTGCCGCAGCGACCGCACGCTGTCGGCGCTGCTGCGCACCGTCGCGCCGACCTGGCTGCTGCAGCTGCCGTGGCTGAGCACGGCGGAGGAACGCGATGCGCTGCGGCGCGAGCTGGCCGGCGTGGGCCCGGACCGCATGTTGCGCGAGATGGCCGAGCTGCTCGACCGCTACACCGAGCAGCGTCCTTTGCTGCTGGTGACGGAAGACCTGCACTGGAGCGACCGGGCGACCATTCAGCTGATCGACTACGTCGCGCGGCGCCGCGGTCACGCGCGCCTGATGTGGTTGTCGAGCTTCCGCTTGGCCGAAGTGATCGCATTGGACCATCCGCTCAACCCGCTGCGGCACGAGCTGCGCCTGCAGCGCCTGTGCCAGGAGGTGGTGCTCGATCCGTTCTCGGAGACCGAGGTCGCCGACTGCATCGCGCAACGCTCGGCCTCGCTCGCGCGCGACGAGGCATTCGTGCGTGCGTTGCACGAGCGCACGGACGGCGTGCCGCTGTTTGTCTCGTCGGTCATCACCGAGGTGATGGATCGCACGGCGGACGACACAGCGGTGGAGGCGCGGCTCGCGGCTGTGGCGGTGCCGGAGAACCTGGCGGCCATCATCGACCACTACATCGCCAGGCTGGGCAGCGAGCCGCGCGCCCTGCTCGCGGCGGCGGCCGTCTGCGGGGTGGAGTTCCGCGTCGACACGCTGGCGCTCGCCCTGGAGCGAGACGTCGCATCGGTGGCCCATGCCTGCGAGGAGCTGGTGCGCGAGCACGTGTGGCTCACCGCGCCGCGCGCAGCCGAGGGCGACGAGGCGGCCGAGCCGCCCTACGCGTTCCGGCATGCGCTGTTCCGCCAGGTTCTGTACGACCGCACGGCGCCCTCGGCCCGCACGCACCTGCACCGCAAGGTCGGCGCAGCCCTCGAATTGGAGCGGTCTGCCGGCGTGCCGGTGGCCGCCGCCGAATTGGCCATGCACTTCGACCGCGGGCGGCAGCCGATGACCGCACTGCGCTACTACGCCGAGGCGGCGGAAGCTGCGCTGCTGCACTTCAGCCCGGCGTCGTGCCTGAGCCATACCGAGCGCGCATTGGCCCTGCTCCAGCCGGCACCGGAGGGGGAAGAGCGCAACGCGCTTGAGATCGTGGTCGCCACACTGCACGGCGTAGCGGCCTTCCAATCGCTCGGTGTCGGCAACGAGACGAGAAACGCTTTCGAACGCGCATACGCGCTGCTGCAGGGCCTGCCCGAGCACGCGATGCGCGGGCGGCTGCTGCACGGCTTCGGCTACGTGCTGAGCCTGCGCGGCGAATATGCGCTGGCGCTGGCGGTGGCGCAGCGCGCCGAGGCGCTCGCGTCCGAATCGAACGATCCGGTGCTGATGCTGGCCGCCTGCATCGTGCACGGCGAGGTGCATCAGCTGCAGGGCCGGCCGCAGGCGGCGCTCGCATGGATCGAGCGCGGGCTCGCCACCGCCGAGCCGCTCGACCTCGCGGCCAGGGAGATCTTCGTCGCCGATCCACAGGTGACGCTGCTCGGGATGCTGGCCATCGAGTTCATGCACCGTGGCCTGGTCGAGCAGGCCCGGGCGCATGTGCAACGCTCGCACGACCGCGCGCGCGAGCTGCGACAGCCGATGACACAGCTCGTCGCCAGCTGGCACGAGGCGCTGCTCGAGGTGCGCCTGGGCAACGTCAAACGGGTTGCCGCCCTGGCCGACGAAATGCAGGCGCTGGTCAACGAGTTCTCCCTGGCGCAGGGCCGGACGGCGTGTCGCTGGTACCGCGGCTGGGCAGAGGCCTTGAACGGTGCGCCGCTCGAGGGCCATCGCCGGATCCGCGAGGCCTGCGAAGAGAACGCGCGGCTCGGCATGCGCTCCGGCGCCAGCGAGGTGTTGGGCTACGCGGCGCAGGCCCTGCTGCTGGCCGGCGATTGGGATGCGGCGCAAGCCCAGCTCCAGGAAGCGCTCCAGGTCGCGGACGAACTGGCCGAGCGCGTGTACCTGCCGCAGTTGTGGCTGCTGGAGGCGACGATCGCCCGTGCGCAAGGCCGGGCCGACGCCGGTGCCGCCTCGGTCCGGCGCGCGATCGAGGAGGCGCGGGTTCAGGAAGCGCCTTGGCTCGAACTGCTCGCGCTCGTCGACCTGTGCGAGCACCACGAGGCGGCGGTCGCGGAGCGCAGTGCCCTTGCCATGCTCGTCGACCGGCTGCCCGAAGCCGGTGACACCGCGCCGGTGCGGCGGGCGCAGGCCATCCTGCAGGCCGCGAAGCCGGCCTGACAACGCGTCCACCGCCACGCGTCAGCGTCTGGGCTCGTGCACCCGCTGTTCCCACAGCTCCCAAGCCAGCGTCAGAACCACCGGACCGATCACCAGCCCGGCTAGGCCCAGCACGCCGAAGCCGCCGATGCAGCCCATCAACACCCAGACGAATGGCAGTTGCATCCCGCCGCTCGCCACCATGGGCCGCACCAGCTTGTCGCCTGAGACCAGGACTGCGCAGCCCAGCAGCAGCGACAACAATGCGGTCGTGGGCGTTCCTTTCAGCGCCAGTTGTACCGCCATCGCGGCGACTGCCCCGTAACCCAGGAACGGCACGGCGGCCAGCGAACCCGTGATCGCGGCCCAGACCAGCGCGCGCGGTGCACCGGCGATTGTGTACGCCAGCGCTGTCGCGAGGCCGTCGAACAAGGCCACGAACAGCATGCTGTTCACCGAGGCGCGCACCGCGCGCGTGCCGATCTCCACATACCGTTCGGCGCGATCGCCGACGGCCTCACGCAAGCCGCGGGTCAGCTCGTGCTTCAGCAAAGCGCCTTCCCGGTAGAGGAAAGCCAGCAGCAGAATCGCGAAACCGACGATCAGCGCATGCCGGAAGGTGAACTCTCCGAGCGACTGCACCCAGCCGAGGAGCGCGGTAGGGTTGGTGCTCTGCGTCAGCACCAGCAGCGCGCCCGGGCCTGCCAGCTGGCTTTGCCAGCGCGCGGCCAGCCAGGGCCCCACGAAGGGGGCGTTCGCCAGCCATTCGGGCACCCCGAATCCCCGGTTGTCGGCTGCCGCGAGGTCCAGCAGCAACGCGTGCGCCTCGCTCAGCATCGCCCCGCAGGCAAAGAGTATTGGCGCGAGCACGAACACCGTGATCGCGCCGGTGAAGACCGCGGCGCCTGCGCCCTTGCCGATGCGGCTCGGCAAGCGCTCCCTGAAGGAGGAATAGAGCGGCCAGCTCGCGATCGCGGTCACGCAGGCCGCCAGCAGGGCCTCGATGAAGTCGTGCACGATCCAGACGGACAGGACGACGATGGCGGCGGCAAGCAGCCGTCCGGGGGTGAGCTTGAGGTTCATGTGCCGAGGCCCCGATGGGGCAGGCGGTGGTGATAGGCGGTGATGCTAGAGAGGCTCGCCACCCGAGTCGTCAGCGACAGGTCGGGATTCCGTCGCGATCGCGTGCGAGCGCAATCTCGACCGATCGTCGACCTTTCGCTGACGACTCGACTCGGGGATGGGCCTACGCTGACGCCGAACTTCTCTCATTCACAGGCTGCCATTGTGCTGAACCCCGAATCCAAGTACCCGAACCGCCGGGCCTACGTGTTGAAACTGCGCAGCGACGCCACCCCCGAGGCGTTCGCGGGCCGCCTCGAAAACCTTGTCACCGGGCGCCAACTCGAATTTGCGAGCGCCCGCGAGTTGCTGCGTTCCCTCGCTAGCGAACTCAAGGCCGGGGCCACCGAGCGTCCGGCCGACGACTCACCCGCATGAGCGCGCCGCGCGTCCGGTGACCGACCGCATGGCGACCAAACGTCGACGCAACGCTGACGACTTCAAGCGCATCGCGCTCTACGCTAACACCCTCGAATCCAGACGAGTCCACTCCGATGTCAGTTCCTTCCGCACTTTCGCCGTCCCACCAGGCCAAGCAGAAGCCCCCCAAACGGGGCGATCAGCCGGCCGGTCTCTTCGTCGTGGCGGCGCTAGCCACATCGATCGCCCTGGTGTTCACCGGCTGTTCAACGCCGGCCGCGCATCCTACGGTCGACGTGCCAGCCCAGTTCGCGGCGAGCACGCCCTCCGACATCGAGCCCGAGACCGCCTGGTGGGATACTTTCCACGACCCGGTATTGACCGACCTCGTGAGGCGCGCCGAGCGCGAGAACCGTGACGTCAAGATCGCCGCCGAGCGCCTGCGGGCGGCGCGTTCCGGCGTGACGGTCAGCCGGTCCTTCCTGATGCCGAGCGTCAGCGCCGTTGGCTCGGGGAGCGATCGCAGCAGCGGCTACGGCGACGCCGTGAAGAGGTTGCAGCCCGACACCAAGAGCGGCAGCGCCGGCCTCGACGTCTCGTGGGAGATCGACTTGAGCGGTCGCCTGCGTGCGGGCGCGGCCGCGGCCGCGGCGGACGCGCTGGCGGTGGAAGACGGCTTGCGCGGCGTGCGCCTGCTGGTGATGACCGACGTCGCCAGCAACTACTTTACGTTGGTCGGCGCGATGCGCCAGCTCGACACCCTGCGCGCAATCTCCGCGGCCCGGGACGAGACCCTGCGCCTGGTGAAGGCGCGCCAGCGCGCCGGCCTCGCGACTTCGTTCGACGTGGAGCGCGCGCAGACCGAAGCGGAAACAGCGCGCGCACAGATCCCGCCGCTGGAGACGATTGCGGCAGTCTCGCGGAATCGCATTGCGGTGCTGATCGGCGAGCAGGCCTTCAATGCCGCGCAAGTCGAGCCCTGGCGCGGCGACGTGGTCGTGCCCCAGGCCCAACCGGGACAGCCTGCCGCGCTGCTGCAACGCCGGCCCGACGTGCTCGCCCTGATGGCGCAGCTGGATGCGGCCAACGCACGCCGCAAGCAGGCCGCAGCCGAATGGTTTCCGCGGCTGTTTCTCGACGCGTCGTTCGGCCGCCAGAACGTGCAGCTGAACGGTATCGGTCTGGGCGCCGCACGCTACACCAACGTGGCGGCCCTGCTCGCGATGCCGATCTTCAACGCGGGGCGCACGCGTGCGATCAATGAAATCGCCGAGAGCGGCCAGCGCGAAGCGCTGCTGCGCGCCGAGGATGGCATGGTGCGTGCGCTGGAGGACGTGGAGAACGCCCTGGTCGCGCTCTCCTCGGAACGGCAGCGGTCGCAGTCGTTGCAGACAGCCGCCGCTTCCGCGGAATCGGCCCTCGGCCGCGCCCAGTCGCTCTACGACCGCGGCCAGATCGACCTGCTGCCGCTGCTGGATGCGCAGCGCTCGCGCCTGGCAGTGAGTCTGAGCGCCAATGACAGCAACACCCAACTGCTGCTCGACAGCGTGCAACTTTACAAGGCGCTGGGCGGCGGATGGCAGGTGTTCGAGCACGCCGCCCAGCCCGCAGCGCAAACCACTTCCGCCGGCGCCACCCAGGCGTCGCATTCCTGAAACCCGTCGCCTTCCACGAGGTACAGTCTTGAAGAACTCTCTTGCCGCGGTCGTCGCTTTGCCGATCGCCGCGATACTCTCCGCGTGCAGCCCGGACAAGCCGCCCATCGAGGCGCCCCGGCCGGTGCGCATTGCCGATGTCCGCTATGACGCCGCCCGCGAAGCCAACCGCTACGCAGGTACCGTGCAATCCCGCTACGAAGTCGACCAGGCCTTCCGCGTGGCCGGCAAAGTCGCGCAGCGCAAGGCCGATGTCGGCCAGTTCGTGCACGAAGGCGACATCCTCGCGGTACTGGACGACAGCGATTACCGACTTGCCGAGGAAGCTGCGCGGCAGCAATGGTCGGCTACCGTCGCGCAGGCCCGCCAGGCCGAATCGGATCGCAAGCGCCTGGGTTCGCTGAAAGCCGACGGCTCGGTCAGCGTGGCCGACGACGAGCATGCCCACAGCGGCGCGGAGACCGCGCAGGCGGCCGAGGGGGCGCAGGCGCGTCAGCTCGAGCTCGCGCGCAACCGCCTGAAGTACACCGTGCTGCGCGCCTCGCGCAGCGGCGTGGTCACCGCGGTGCGCATCGAGGTGGGCCAGGTGGTCGCCGAAGGACTGCCGGTGGTCGCGATCGCCGACCCCGGCGCGCCGGAAATCGTCATCGACGTGCCCGAGGACCAGCTGGCGACGTTCAAGTCGGCGCACTTCAAGGCGTCGCTGGCGAGCGCGCCCGCCGACTTCTTCGAGGTCTCGCTGCGCGAGATGTCGCCGCAGGCCGCGTCGCAGACACGCACCTACCGCGCCCGGCTGAAGCCGATCAACGCGCGGACCCTGCCGCTGGGCGCGACCGCCACGCTGGTGACCGACCGGGTGGTCTCGGAAGTGCAGGCTGCCGCGATTCCCGCCACCGCGCTCACCCAGGCGAACGGCCATCCGGCGGTCTGGGTGGTCAAGCGCGCCGGCAAGGAGCCGGTGGGCAGCGTGGACCTGACGCCTGTGGCAGTGCTCGGCTACCGCAACGATCTCGCGCTGGTCTCCGGCCTGCCGGCCGGCGGGCAGGTCGTCACCGCGGGGGTGCAGAAGATGGCGCCCGGATTGAAGGTCGCGCTGCCCGATGCGACGCTCGCTGAAGCCAAGCTCACGCCGGTCGACACGACGCAGCAGGCCGCCCGATGAACAACTTCAACCTCACCGAATGGGCGCTCGGGCATCGCGCCGTGGTACTCTTCCTGATCATCGTGGTCTCGATCGCGGGCGTCTTCAGCTTCTCGAAGCTCGGCCAGCTCGAGGACCCCAAGTTCTCCGTGCCGTCGATGACGGCGACGGTGATCTGGCCCGGCGCGAGCGCTCAGCAGATCCAGGATGAGCTCCTGAACCGCATCGAGAAGAAGTTCGAGCAGCTCGACCACTTCGAGAAGGTCGTCACCTTTGCGCGCCAGGGCTACGGCGGCATGACGATCACCGTGAAGGGCGGCACCTCGCACAAGGACCAGCAGGAAGCCTGGTATCAGGCGCGCAAGAAGTTCTCCGACCTCAAGCTCGAACTGCCCGACGGCGTCGTCGGCCCGATCTTCAACGACGAGTTCGGCGACGTCTACTCCCTGCTCTATGCCGTCAAGGGTGACGGCATCGGGCACGCGGAGCTGTCCGACATCACCGAGGACGTCAAGCGCCGCCTGCTCAAGGCGCCCTACGTGAAAAAGGTCGACCTCCTGGGCAAGCAGGACCAGAAGGTGTACGTGGAGTTCTCCAACCAGCGCCTGGCCGCGCTCGGCATCACGCCGCTCGCGATCGCCGAGAGCCTGAAGAGCCAGAACGCCATGATGCCCGGCGGCTCCATCGACACGAAGGACGACCGCGTGTTCGTGCGCGTGAGCGGCCAGTTCACGAATCTGGACGACATCCGCAACGTGCCGGTCTCCGCGGGGGGCCGGATGATCAAGCTCGGCGACATCGCAACCGTGACGCGCGGCTTCCAGGACCCGCCGACCTACACCATCCGCCATAACGGCCAGGACGTGCTGATGGTGGGCATCGTGATGACCGACGATGGCAACGTCGTCGAGCTCGGCAAGGCCGTGGAAGAGGCGGTCGCGAAGTTGCAATCCGAACTGCCGCACGGCGTGGAGCTGGAGCGCGTCGCCGACCAGCCCACCACCGTGAAGGATTCCGTGTGGGAATTCGAGCGCTCGCTGATGGAAGCGCTCGTGATCGTGATGGCGGTGAGCCTGCTGAGCCTGGGCTTCCGCACCGGCCTCATCGTCGCCATCTCGGTGCCGCTGGTGCTCGGCGTGGTCGCCATGGTGATGCTCGCGATGGGCTGGAACCTGGAGCGCATATCGCTCGGCTCGCTCATCATCGCGCTCGGTCTGCTGGTGGACGACGCGATCATCGCGATCGAGATGATGGTGGTGAAGATGGAAGGAGGGTGGGACCGCGCGAAGGCGGCCGCCTTCTCCTATTCCGCTACCGCCATGCCCCGCCTTTCGGGCGCCCTCATCACGGTCGCGGGCTTCATGCCGATCGGCTTCGCGCACTCCACCACCGCCGAATACGCGGGCGGCATCTTCTGGATTGTGGGCATTGCCGTGGTGTTCTCGTGGCTTTGCTCGGGCATGATCGTGCCGTACCTCGCGGTGAAAGTGCTGCCGAAGGACTTCGGCAAGAACCACCACGGCGACCCGTACGCCACGCCCTTCTACCGCAAGCTGCGCGGCTGGATTGACTTCGCGCTGGAGAAGCGCTGGCTGATCATCGCCGTGACGGGGGCCGCCCTGGTGCTCGCGCTGGCCGGTATGAAGTTCGTCCCGCAGCAGTTCTTCCCGAACAGCGAGCGACCCGAGCTGATCATGGACATGCGCATGAAGGAAGGCTCGTCCTTCCAGGCCACGACCGAACAGGTCAAGCGCATGGAGGCAATCCTAAAGAAAGAAGAGGACGTCAAGTTCTTCACCGCCTACACGGGCGCTGGTTCTCCGCGCTTCTACCTCGCGCTGTCGCCCGAGCTGCCCAATCCTGGCTACGCGCAATTCATCGTGATGACAAAGGACATGGAAGCGCGCGAGCGCGTTCGTTTGCGGCTGATGGCCACGGTCGACAAGGAATTCCCGCAAGCCTGGGTTCGTGTCACGCGTCTGGAGATGGGCCCCGCGGTGGGCTACCCGGTGCAGTTCCGCGTGGTCGGCCCCGACACGCAGAAGGTGCGCGAGATCGCCCGCCAAGTCGAACAGGTCATGTCCTCGAGCCCGAAGGTGCGTGACGTGCAGTTCGACTGGAACGACCCGGTCCGCACGCTCAAGGTCGACCTTGACCAGGACAAGGCGCGTGCGCTGGGCCTCACGCCCTCCGACGTGAATCTCGTCACCCAGAGCGTGATGAACGGCGCGACCCTGTCGCAGCTGCGCGAGCACGAGAACCTGGTGGACATCGTCGCGCGTGCCGTGCCGCAAGAACGCCTCGACCTAGACACACTGAAGGACGTGAACATCTACACGCGCGCCGGCACCGTCGTGCCGCTGTCCGAAGTGGCGAAGGTGAAGTACGAGCTCGAAGAGCCCGTGCTGTGGCGGCGCAACCGCGACATGGCCATTACCGTGCGTGCTGACGTCAAGGACGGCGAGCAGCCCGTATCCGTTACGAAGGAAATCGAGCCGCTGCTCAAGGACATCGAGGCGAAGCTGCCCGCCGGCTACCGCGTCGACACGGGCGGCGCCGTGGAAGAAAGCGAAAAGGCAAACAAGGCCCTCGCCGCCGTGGCTCCGGTGATGGTGCTCACCATCCTGCTGATCCTCATGCTCCAGCTGCAGGACTTCTCGAAGATGGCGATGGTGTTCCTCACCGCCCCGCTCGGCCTGATCGGCGTGGTCGCAGCCCTGCTGGTGTTCCGCGCCCCGCTCGGCTTCGTGGCGATCCTGGGCATCATCGCTCTCGGCGGCATGATCATGCGCAACTCGGTGATCCTGATCGACCAGGTGCGCATCGAGATGGAGGAAGGCCGCGACGCCTGGAATGCCATCGTCGATGCCGCCATGCACCGGACGCGCCCCGTGGTGCTGACCGCCGCCGCCACCGTGCTCGCGATGCTCCCGCTCACGCGCAGCGTGTTCTKGGGCCCGATGGCTCTCGCGATCATGGGCGGCCTGACCATCGCCACGGTGCTGACCATCTTCTTCGTGCCCGCCCTGTACGCGGCGTGGTTCAAGGTCCGCCGCGCGCCGGCCGGCGGCACCGACGCGGCTCCCGGTCACGTGGTGCTGGCTTCCTGAGATCACGGCCATTGCGCGGCGCCCATCCTCACCGACGAAGACCGGCCGGGTCTTCCACATCGACTCCCAAACGAACTGACCTCCAACGAAGGAACGACCCTATGAAACATCCAGCGAAACAGCTTGTCGCGAGCCAGGAAATCTCAAAAGAGGTGGCCAAGGCGTTCGAACACCGCACCACGGTGGCCGCGGAGCACCTGGCCGAACGCGTGCGGCAGGCAGGCGATCGGCAGCTGGCGGCCTTGGCGAAGAAACCGCTGCTGCCCTGGCAGGCCGGGGTGGACGCTGCGCAATACGGCGTCGACTTCGCCCAGCGCTCGGTGCTGCTCTGGGACGCGCTGCGCCAGCGTGGCAACAACTTCATCGAGCACGAGCAGCAAGGCCTGCCGCCGCTGCTGCACTTCGCGCAGGAGATGGTCATGGACGGGCGCACGCTGGAGCGCCCGGTCAACTACGCGCTGCTGCGGATCGTGCCGCCGGACGGCGTGGAGGTGGATGCGCGCCGCCGTCCCTACCTGATCATCGATCCGCGGGGCGGCCACGGTCCTGGCATCGGCGGCTTCAAGGCGGACTCGGAGGTGGGCGTCGCCCTGGGCGCCGGCCATCCGGTGTACTTCGTCATCTTCTTCCGCAATCCCGAGCCCGGCCAGACCCTGCTGGACGTGTGCAACGCCGAGCGCGAGTTCGTGCGGTGCGTGCGCGCGCTCCATCCCGATGCGCCGAAGCCGGCGATCGTCGGCAATTGCCAGGGCGGCTGGGCCGCGATGATGCTGGCCGCGGCCAATCCCGACGACACCGGCCCGATCGTCGTCGTGGGCGCGCCGATGTCCTACTGGGGCGGGGCCTGGAGCGAAGGCGCGGGCGACAACCCGATGCGCTATGCGGGCGGCCTGCTCGGCGGCAGCTGGCTCGCCTCGCTCACCTCCGACCTCGGCGCGGGCAAGTTCGACGGCGCCTGGCTCGTTCAGAACTTCGAGAACCTGAACCCCGCCAACACCTTCTGGGACAAGTACTACCACGTCTTCGCCAACGCTGACACGGAGCCCGCGCGCTTTGTAGAGTTCGAACGCTGGTGGGGCGGCTACTTCCTGCTGAACCGCGAGGAGATCGAGTGGATCACGCAGAACCTGTTCGTCGGCAACAGGCTCTGGGCGGGCGAGCGCTCCGGCGCCGGCATGGGTTTCGACCTGCGCGACGTCAAGGTCCCGATCGTGCTGTTCGCCTCGCTGGGCGACAACATCACGCCGCCGCAGCAGGCTTTCAACTGGGTTGCCGACGTGTACGGCAGCACCGAGGAGATCAAGGCCCGCGGCCAGGTGATCGTCGGCCTGATGCACCAGGACATCGGCCACCTGGGCATCTTCGTGTCCGGGCGGGTGGCGAAGAAGGAGCACGCCCAGATCGTGTCGGCCCTGCAATCTATCGAGGCGCTGCCGCCGGGCCTGTACGGCATGGAGATCGAGGAGCACACGGACGGCACCGGCAAGACCTCCTATGACGTGAGCTTCGCCGAAATCCGGCTCGAAGACGTCGTTGCGCGGCTGAATCACTATCGCCGCGAGGACGAGAAGCCGTTCCAGGCCATGAATGCCGTCTCGGAATTCAACCAGCGCGCTTACGAGTTGTTCGGCCGCCCCGTGGCGCAGGCGCTGTCCAGCGAGGCGGGCGCGGCACTGGGGCGGGCGTTCCACCCGCTGCGCTTCCAGCGCTGGGCGCTGTCCGACCTGAACCCGTTCACCTGGTGGCTGGCACCGGCGGCGCAGCAGGTGAAGGCCGCCCGCCAGTCGCTCGCGCCGGACCATCCACTGCGGCAGCTGGAATCGACCGGTTCGGAACTCATCAGTGCTTCGCTCGACGGCTGGCGCGCCCTGCGCGACGCGATGGGGGAAGCCGCCTTCTTCCAAGTCTACGGCAACATGTTTGCCCTTTACCGCGGCGATCAGGGCATCGGCGAGGATCCGCAGGCGCAGCCGGCGAACCCGCGCGAGTTGCCCTTCGTGAAGCAGGCGCTCGACGCCATCGAGCAGGGCGGGTATGCCGAGGCGCTGGCGCGGGTCGCCTTCCTGATGGCGCATGAGGACACGCCGCTGCCGCTGTCGCGGCTGCACCTCGCCCACGAACTCATCGAGGACTACGGCGACCTGCTGCCCCAGCTGCCCCCCGAGGAAATGCGCCGCATCGGTGGCGAACAGGAAATCATCACCCGCTACGAACCACAGCAGGCGCTGGCCACGCTGCCCGTCTTGCTGGCGCGCCCGCAGGACCGCAAGCGCCTGCTGACGCTGCTGGAGCGCGTGCTGGCGGACCCGCGGGTACAGCGCATCGTGCCTTCGGCCGAGCAGACGGCGGTGCTGGCGCGCATCCGCAGCGTGCTGGTCCCGGACGTGCCGGCGATCGCGGCGCCCGCGACGCCCGCTGCACCGTCGACGCGTGTGCGGCGCAGGACCGCTGCATCCACGAGGGCCTGACATGGACGTCCAATCCCGATCGCTGCTCGCCGGCCGCAAGGGCCTCGTCGTGGGCATCGCCAACGAGCACAGCATTGCCTACGGCTGCGCGCGCATGTTCCGCGCGTGCGGCGCCGAACTCGCCGTGACCTGGCTGAACGAAAAGGCGCGCCCGCACGTCGAGCCGCTGGCGCAGGAACTCTCCGCCGCCATCACCATGCCGCTGGACGTGGAGCAGCCGGGTGCGATGGAAGCCGTCTTCGATGCCGCCCGGCAGCGCTGGGGGCGCCT
>NZ_JBFUIU010000119.1:0-16212 GCF_056401695.1 Variovorax sp. P4_D9 | reverse complement strand
GCCTCCGGCAAGCTGCAAAAGACCGCGCTGCGCGAAATGTTCAAGGGCCACCGGCTGCCCACCGATGTGCCCGAGGCATGATCCCAGGCCGCACCGCCCTGCCGCCCGCGCGCCCATCCCTTCAGAGACGACAGATTCAACCAGGAGACAAGGCAATGCAATCGAAAATTTCGCGGACAGGCCTCGGCGCGATGCTGCTCGCGGCCCTAGGGGCCACGGCCCATGCCCAGATCAGCGACGACGTGGTGCGCATCGGTGTGATGGCCGACCAGACCGGCCCCTACTCGGCCAATGGCGGGCCCGGATCGTTGCTGGCTGTGCGTATGGCGGTCGAGGACTTCGGCGGCAAGGTCCTGGGCAAGAACATCGAGGTGATCGTCGCCGACGACCAGAACAAGCCCGATGTCGGCCTGAACATTGCGCGCAAGTGGCTGGACGTCGAGAAGGTCGACACCATCGTCGGCGGCTCAGCCTCCTCGATCGCGCTCGGCGTGAGCACGCTGATGCGAGAGCGCAGCAAGCCTTACCTGATCGCCGGCACCGTGAGCGCGGAGCTCACCAACAAGTCGTGCACCCCGATGAACTTCCAGTTCCTCACCGACACCTACGCGCTGCCCAAGGCGGGCGTGCAGGCGCTCATGAAGCAGGGCATCAAGAGCTTCTATTTCATCACCGTGGACTACGCCTTCGGCCAGGCCTTCCAGGACGACGCGACCAAGTTCATCAATGCCGCCGGCGGCAAGGTGGTCGGCTCGGTCAAGCATCCGCTGGGCACCACCGACTTCTCCTCGTACCTGCTGCAGGCGCAGGCGAGTGGCGCGCAGGCGATCGTCATCCTCAACGCGGGCCTGGACCTGTCCAATGCCCTCAAGCAGGCGGCCGAGTACAAGCTGGCGCGCAGCGGCCAGGTCGTGTCGGTGTTCGGCATGACGATCAACAGCGTGAGCGCGATGGGCCTCGATGTCGCGCAGGGCCTGCAGCTGACAGTGCCCTTCTACTGGGACCGCGATGACGCATCCCGCGCCTGGTCGAAGCGTTTCATGGAGCGCTACAAGAGCGGCGTGCCGACGTACATCCACGCGGGTGCCTACAGCGCCACCACGCACTACTTGAATGCGGTCAAAGCCGCGGGGACCGACGACGGCGCCGCCGTGGCCGCCAAGATGCACCAGCTGCCGGTGAACGACTTCTTCTCGAAGGACGTCAAGGTCCGCGAGGACGGCCAGGTGCTGCGCCCGGTCTACGCGGTGCAGGTCAAGAAGCCTTCCGAGTCGAAGGGCAACTACGACTTCTATGCGATCCGTGCCGAAGTGCCGCCCGAACAGGCGTGGCGCCCGGCGAGCGACAGCGCCTGCGAGCTGCTCAAGGGCAAGTAGGCCGGCCCCGCTCTCTCCATGCCGCAGATCGACATCCTCCTCCCGCAGCGCGACCAGTTGGGCGAATGCCCGCTGTGGGACGTGCGCCGCCAGTGTCTGTACTGGATCGACGGCCGGCGGCAGCTGGTGCAGCGCCACCATCCCGCCACGGGCGCCGTTTCCGAATGGGCCGCGCCGCACCACATCGGCTCGATCGCGCTGTGCGAAAGCGGCCGCCTGCTGCTCGCGCTCGAGAGCGACTTCCATCTGCTGGACGTGGACACGGGCGTGCTCACGCGCGTGGGCGACGCGGTCACGCATCCGGCCGAGCGCATGCGGCTCAACGACGGCCGCGCCGACCGCAACGGCCGCTTCGTGGTCGGCTCGATGACGATGGGCCGGCACGAGCCCCTGGGCGAGCTCTACCAGTTCACGTCCGAAGGCCGGGTGAGCGTGCTTGACCGTGGTATCCAGCTCGCCAACGCGACCTGTTTCAGTCCCGACGGGCGGTGGCTCTATTTCGCCGACAGCATGACGCGCCAGGTGCGGCGCTATCCCTACGATCCGGCCACCGGCCGCGCGGGTGCGGCCGAGCTGCTCATAGACACCTCCGTCTATGGCTCGTCGCCCGACGGCGCCACGGTCGACGCCGACGGCCATCTCTGGGTCGCCCTGGTCCTGGCCGGGAAGCTCGCTCGTTTCAGGCCCGACGGCACGCTCGAACGCACGATCGATTTCGCGCCCGACGCCTACATCACCTGCCCGTGCTTCGGCGGACCGGAGCTCGACACCATCTTTCTCACCTCGATCAGCAACAGCGGCAACCTGCTGCGTTCGCAGAACCCCGACGCCGGCGCCGTGTTCGCGATTCGCGGCACCGGCGTGCGCGGCATCGAGGAAGCACGTTTCGACGACCGGCGCTTCAGCACGGCCGCGTCGTCCTTCCCCTCTTCCAGTTCCCAAAGGATTCCCGCATGAAGCGCTTCGAAGGCAAAGTCGCACTCGTCACGGGCGGTGCACGCGGCATCGGCCGCGGCATCGTCGAGCAGATGGCCCTGGAGGGCGCGATCGTGGGCATCCTCGACCGCGCCGAAGATCTTGCGCAGGAAGCGGCCGCCGCCATCGTCGCCAAGGGCGGCAGGGCCATGGCCTTCGGCGGCGACGTTGCCAAGCGCAGCAGCCTGAGCACCGCCGTCGAGGCCATGAAAGAGAAGCACGGCCGGTTCGACGTGCTTGTCAACAACGCGATCTGGGTGCGCTACGGCCCGATCAGCGACATCACACCGGACATGCTCGACCGCATGGTCGGCACCGGCTTCAACTCGATCGTCTGGGGCATCCAGGCCGCCGCTGCCGCCATGGAACCCGGCGGCAGCATCGTCAACATCGCATCGTCGGCCGCCTTTCTCGGTCTGCCCGACGGCATGCTGTATTGCGGCGTCAAGGCCGGCGTGCTGGGCCTGTCGCGCTCGGCCGCGGTCGACCTCGGCCCGCGCGGCATCCGCGTCAATTCGATCTGCCCGGGCTCGATCCCGACCGAAGGGGTCAAGATCAACGTCGACCCCGAGAAGGTCAAGGTGCGCATCGCCAAGACGCCGATGAAGCGGCTCGGCTCGGTCGAGGACATCGCCCGCGCCGCCTGCTTCCTGGCCTCTGACGAGAGCAGCTTCATTACCGGCGAGTCGCTGCTGGTCGATGGCGGCGTGACGCATGCCTTCCTCTGAGGCACCGATCCTCGAAGCGCGCAAGCTGAGCCGCGAGTTCCGCGGCTTCTTCGCGGTCAAGGACGTGGACCTGGCGGTGCGCCGGCATTCGGTCCATGCGCTGATCGGCCCCAACGGCGCCGGCAAGACGACCTGCTTCAACCTGCTCACCACATTCCTCACGCCGAGCTCCGGCCAGGTGTTCTTCAAGGGCAACGACATCTCACGCAGCGATCCGGCCAGCGTCGCGAATTCGGGGATGGTGCGCTCTTTCCAGATTTCGGCTGTCTTCGGACAGATGAGCGTGCTGGAAAACGTGCGCGTTGCGCTGCAGAAGAAGACCGGTGGCACCTTCGCGTTCTGGCGCAGCGTCGAAACGCTGCGCAGCCTGGACGCGCGTGCCATGGAACTGCTCGCGCGCGTGGGCCTGGAGCGCTGGCGCGATACGCCGGCGGCGGCGCTGCCCTACGGCCGCAAGCGGGCGCTCGAACTCGCCACCACCATCGCGCTGGAACCCGAGATGATCCTGCTCGACGAACCGATGGCCGGCCTGGGTCACGAGGACATCGGGCCGGTGATGGAACTGATCCGCGATGTCGCCAAAGGCCGCACCTTGCTCATGGTCGAACACAACATGAAGGTGATCGCCGAGTTGTGCGACCGCGTGACCGTGCTCCAGTCGGGCCAGGTGCTCGCCGAAGGCAGCTACGACGAAGTCTCGCGCGATCCGCGCGTGATCGAAGCCTATGTCGGGGGGGCCGACAATGAGTGACCCGATCGTGGCGAGCCCTGCGCGAGAGATGCTGCGCATCTCCGAGCTGCGTGCCTGGTACGGCGAGACGCTGGCGCTGCAATGCATTGATCTCGAAGTGCGCGAGGGAGAGATCGTGTGCCTGCTCGGTCGCAACGGCGCCGGCAAGACCACTACCTTGCGTGCCATCGTCGGCCTGATGGCGCGGCGCGAGGGAACCATCCACATCCAGGACCGGCCCACCGAAGGCCTGCCGCCGGAAGCCATCGCGCGCCTCGGCGTGGCCTATTGCCCCGAGGAGCGCGGCATCTTCGCCAGCCTGACGACCGAGGAGAACCTCCTGCTGCCGCCGGTGCTGCATGCCGGCGGCCTGTCGGTGCAGGAGATCTACCAGCTTTTTCCCAACCTGCAGGCGCGACGCTCCAGCCCGGGTACGCGACTGTCGGGCGGCGAGCAACAGATGCTGGCGATCGCCCGCATCCTGCGTACCGGCGCGCGCCTGCTCCTGCTCGACGAGCCGACCGAAGGGCTTGCGCCGGTCATCGTCGAGAAGATCGGCCAGACCATCCGCATGCTGCGCGAGCGCGGCTTCACGGTGCTCATGGTGGAGCAGAACTTCCGCTTCGCCTCCAAGTTCGGGGATCGCTTCTACGTCATCGAGGAAGGCCAGGTCGCCGGTCATTTCAGCCGCGCCGAACTGGCGAGCCGGCACGAAGAGGTCGAAGCCCTCGTGGGCCTCTGAGGCAAGCAGGAAAGCAATGGACTCCATCTTCGGCATCCCCACCGCGGCGATCGTCGGCCAACTCATGGTGGGACTCATCAACGGCGCCTTCTATGCGCTCATGAGCCTGGGCCTCTCGATCATCTTCGGCCTGCTGCACGTGGTGAACTTCGCCCACGGCGCGCAGTACATGCTGGGCGCTTTCGTCGCCTGGGCGCTGCTCGAGTACTTCGGGCTCGGCTACTGGTGGGCGCTGGTCATCGCGCCGCTCGCCGTGGCGGGCTTCGGCCTGGTATTCGAGCGGCTCCTATTGCGGCGCCTCTATTCGCTCGACCATGTCTATGCGCTGCTGCTGACCTTCGGCGTCGCCCTCCTGATGGAAGGCGGCTTCCGCCTGCAGTTCGGAGTCAGCGGCCAGCCCTATCCGAACCCGCTCACGGGCGGTCTCGACGTCGGCGTGACCTTTCTGCCGATGTACCGCGTGTGGGTCATCCTGGCCGCGCTCGCGATGTGCCTCGCGACCTGGTTCTTCATCGAGAAGACGAAGCTCGGCGCCTACCTCCGCGCAGCCAACGAGAACGCGCCGCTGGTTCGAACCTTCGGCATCAACGTGCCGCGCATGCTCATGCTCACCTACGGTCTCGGCGTCGGCCTGGCCGGCTTCAGCGGCGTCATGGCCGCCCCGATCTACCAGGTCAGCCCGCTCATGGGGTCGAACCTGATCATCGTCGTCTTCGCAGTGGTGGTGATCGGCGGCATGGGCTCGATCATCGGCTCCATCGTCACCGGTTTCGCGCTCGGCGCGATCGAAGGCCTGACCAAGCTGCTCTATCCCGACGGCGCTGGCGTCGTCATATTCGTCGTGATGATCCTGGTGCTCGCGGTGCGGCCCCACGGATTGTTCGGACGCGCCCAATGAGAAACATCGCACTGCTATGGACTTCCTGAGCCCTCGCGCCAACCTGATCCTGCTGCTGGCGGCGATCGCGCTCGTCTGCGCCGCGCCCTTCGTCGTGTATCCGCTCTTCCTCATGAAGCTGATGTGCTTCGCGCTGCTGGCGGCATCGGTCAACCTGCTTGTCGGCTATGTCGGCCTGCTCTCGTTCGGCCACGCCATGTTCTACGGCTCGGCGGGCTACATCACGGCCCACGCGGTCAAGGTGTGGGGTTGCGACGCCGTGACCGGCATCCTTGCGGGCGTCGTCGTGGCGGCGGGCATCGGCTTCGTCACGGGCCTCCTGGCCATCCGTCGCCAGGGCATCTACTTCTCGATGATCACGCTGGCCTTCGCGCAACTGGTCTACTTCTTCGCGCTGCGCATGCCCTTCACCGGCGGCGAGGACGGCATCCAGGACGTACCGCGGCCCAGCGTGCTGGGCCTCTTCTCGCTGCACAACACGATGGTGCTGTACTACTTCGTCGCGCTGCTCGTGGGTCTGGGCTTCTGGCTGATCTACCGGCTCGTGCATTCGCCCTTCGGCCAGGTGCTGCGTGCCATCCGCGACAACGAGCCGCGCGCGCAGTCACTGGGCTACCGCGTGCTGCGCTACAAGCTGCTCGCCTTCGTGCTGTCGGCTGCGCTGGGCGGTCTCGCCGGCTCGCTGAAGGTGCTCGTGTTCCAGTTGGCGAGCCTGACAGACGTGCACTGGGCGACCTCCGGCGAGGCGCTCCTGATCTGCATCGTCGGCGGCATGCAGACTCTGATGGGTCCGGCGCTCGGCGCGCTGGTCATCGTGACGATGGAGAACTACCTGGCGTCGTTCGCCGAATGGGTTCTCATCATCCAGGGCTTCGTCTTCGTGCTGGTGGTGATGCTGTTCCGCAAGGGCATCGCCGGCCAGTTCTACGCCTGGCTGGGCGCGCGCCGGGAGCGCCGGACACAGAAGCCGGCCTACACCTGATCGCAACGGAGCTGCCATGGATCCCCAACGACCCCCCGGCATCGGCGCCAGCGCCGCCATGCCCGCTGGAGCTTATGCACCTTATGACCTGCCGGCGCAGCTGCCGGCGACGCCCGGCCTGCTCTCCGGCCGACTGGCGCTCGTCACCGGCGCCGCCAGCGGCATCGGGCGTGCGATCGCCGTCGCGTTCGCGAACGCGGGCGCGCGCGTGGTCGTCACCGATCTCGACGTCGAGCGTTGCAGCGAAACACTGGCCGAGGTGCGAGCCGCCGGCATCGACGGCTGGGCCCATGCCCTCGATGTGACCGACCCAGCCGCCTGTGCCGCGCTGGCAGCCACGGTGGCGGCCGAGGCGGGCGAAGTCGACACCCTGGTCAACAACGCCGGCATCCTGATCCGGGAAGGCATCGACAGCCCGCGCGCGCACGAGAACATGCGCCGCACGGTCGACGTCAACCTGTTCGGCACCTTCAACGCGGTGCACGCCTTCCTGCCCGCGTTGCGCGCCACGCGCGGATGCATCATCAACATCGCCTCGGGCGCTGCCTTCATCGCGCAGGGTAACTGCCTGGGGTATTCGCCCTCCAAGGGCGCGGTGAAGATGTTGACGCAGACGCTGGCGCTCGACCTCGCGCCCGACGGCATCCGCGTCAACGCGCTGGCACCCGGCGTGATCGAGACGCCCATGACCAGCGTCACGCGCGCCGACCCGCAACGCCTGGCGCGCTTTCTCGCGCTCATGCCCGCGGGCCGCCTGGGCCAGCCGCGCGAGCTGGCCGGGCCGGCCCTGTTCCTGGCCTCGGACCTCGCCTCCTTCGTGACCGGCGTGACCTTGCCGGTGGATGGCGGACGGCTGGCGGTATGAGGTGCCGCGGATGAGAACAATCGTCACAGGGGCCGCGCGCGGCATCGGTCGTGCCATTGCCTTGCGGCTGGCACGCGATGCTCAGGGCGCGGGCGGCGCGCGCCTCACGCTCGCGGACGTGCATGCGGATGAACTGCATGCGCTTGCCGGCGAGCTCGCTGCGCTCGGCGCCCACGTTCGCGTGGTGYCCGGCGATCTCGCCGACCCCGACTTTCCGGCCCGGTTGGTGGCCGAGGCGCTCGAAGCCCACGGCGGCCTCGACGGGCTGGTGAGCAACGCCGGCTTCGCCGTCCCGGGCGCGCTCGTCGACTACCCGCCCGATACCTGGGACCGGGTGTTCGCGGTCAATACGCGCGCCCCCTTCCTGCTCGGCCGGGCGGCCCATGCGGCGCTGCGCCAATCACGCGGCGCGATGGTCGTCGTCACCTCCATCTCCGGCACCCATCCGACCTCCCCGCTCGGCGCCTACAGCCCGAGCAAGGCGGCAACGCTGATGCTGGTGCGGCAGATGGCCGGAGAATGGGGACCGGACGGCATTCGCGTCAACGCGCTCTCTCCGGGACTAGTACTCACGCCCGGAACGTCGGCGGCCTATGCCGATCCGCAGGCCCGTGCAACGCGGGCGCAGCGCATACCGCTGCGGCGAATGGCGGAGCCGGAGGACATGGCCTCGGTCGTCAGCTTCCTGCTGGGGCCGGATGCGGCTTATGTCACGGGCGCGGAACTGCTGGCAGACGGAGGGCTCGCGCAAACGTTGATGAGCTCGCTGCCGATGGCCGGGTGGCAAGCCCGGATCACGCCGGCGTCGGGCACCTGAAGGCGCAGCTCGCAGGCCGCGCCGTCAGCGCGCGCCGGCGCTGACGCTGGCGGACAACGCATACCAGGGGTCGTCGGGCTTGAGCGCTCCAATCGGCTGGCGCACGCCGAAGCGTTCGGCTTCGCTCGCGCTCGCGCCGGCGGAAGGCTGCACCCAATCGTAGGTCACGACGCGCGCGGCCACGCGCCATTCGCCGTCACGGCGCTCGAAGCGATCGACGTAGCGGCCGCACAGCAGCGTGTCGCGCGCCTGGCCTTCGGGGGTGGTGTCAGCCTGCAGCGCGAGGAAATAGCTCTCGACCGCGGCCACCGCCCCCTTCAGCTCGATCGCGATGTTGCCGACCATGTGCACGTTGCGACCGCCCATCGACAACTTGGCGATGGCGAGATCGATGAAGCCGCTGGCCGGCCCCTGGTAGGCGCCATGGCGGTCGGTGGCGTCGGGCCAGTACGAAGAGCGCAGCGCCGCTTCGTCGCAGCGGTCGATGCCTCTGCAATAGCGGTAGAGGCAGTCACGGATCGCCTCGCGATCCGCGAGCGTGGCGAGCTGCGCCAATCGCTTCTCGAGCGCGGCGATCCGGTCGGCGTCGGACTCAGTGAGCATGTTCTTCCATCTTGCGGGTGTCGACGTGCGCATCCTCGGCCTCGCGCAGCGTGATCACCGCGTCCAGGCAGGCGGCGCCTTGCGTGCGAATCACCAACGGATTGATGTCGACGCTCTCGATGACGTCGGCGTGTGCCAGCGCGAAATCCGACAGGCGCGTCAGCGCTTCGATCAGAGCGCCTTCGTCGTACTGCGGGCCGCCACGCCAGCCGTGCAGCAGTCGCGTGGAGCGCACGCGCCCGACCAGCTCGCGCGCGCGCTCGGCAGTCAGCGGCGCCGAGGCGAAAGCCACGTCCTGGAACAGCTCAACGGCCGTGCCGCCCGAGCCGTACATCAGCATCGGGCCGAAGGTCGGGTCGCGATGGATGCCGAGAATCACTTCGACGCCGCCCTTGAGCATCGGCGCGACAAGCACGCCTTCGATGCGTGCATCGGGACGCGCGCGCGCCGCGCGGGCGAGGAGTTCGTCGTGGGCAGCCCTCACGGCTTCGGCATCCTGCAGGTTCAGTATCACGCCGCCGATCTCGGTCTTGTGCGGGATGTCCGGCGAGACGATCTTCGCCACCACGGGTAAGCCCATGGCCTGCGCGGCTGCCGCCGATTCGGAGGCCGATGTGCACAAGCGTTCGGGCAGCACCGGCAGCCCGGCCGCGGCCAGCGCGCGCTTGGCGCCGTCCTCGCTGCCGACATCGCCGAGGGCCCTCGCCACGGCATCCGCGGGATTCGCGGTGGCGGGTCGGTACAGCGACGTGCGCCGGCGTGCCAGCGTGGCAAGCGCGGCCACGGCACGCACCGCGCGCGAGGGATCCTCGAAGACGACGAGGCCTTCGGCCTCGAGCGCGCGATTCACCTCCGGCTTCGACAACATGATCACGACGTTCATTCGGTCCGGATGGCGCCGCTTCACTTCGATGAGTTCGTCCTGCGTGCTCGCGAAGCGTTCCGGCGACAGGCCGACATGCGCGAGGTAGGCGAACACAGTGCCCCAGTTCGTGTGGGCGAGCATGGCGTCGACCGTACGCGACACGCCCTGCGGCACCGACGTCACCTGGGCCGTCATGTCGAGCGGATTGTTGGCGACCGCGAAAGGCAGCAGTTCGAGCGCCGCCTTCCGGCCCGAAGGCGGCAGCGGTGGCAATTGCAGGCCGCGCTCACCGGCCTCGTCGGCCATCAGCACGCCGATGCCGCCCGAGCCGGTGACGATGCCGACATCGGCGTTGGCCGGCAGCGCACCATGCACCGAGTAGGCGTAAGCGATGTCGAGCATTTCCTCGATCGACTGCGGTCGGTAGGCGCCGCACTCCGTGAACACGGTGTCGTACACCACGTCGTTGCCCGCCAGCGAACCGGTGTGTGTCGACGCTGCCGCCGCGCCGACTTCGGTTCTGCCCACCTTCATGATGAGCACCGGCTTGCCCGCGTCGGCGGCCTTGAGCAGCGCGCGGCGCAGGCGCTCTCCGTCGCGGCAGGATTCGAGCGCGGCGCAGATGATGCGCGTCTCGGGGTCGTCCACCAGATAGTCGATGCACTCGGAGACATCGACATCGGCCTCGTTGCCCGTCGCAACGATCTTGCTGAAACCAAGGCCGCGCAGCGACGCCATGCCGTAGGTGGCCGAGCCAAAGGCGCCGCTTTGGGTGGCGAGCGCAATCGGGCCGGGCTGCGGCTTGAGGCCGTTGAGCGCGGTCGAGAAGGTCGAGAAGAAGCGCATCGGCACGTTCAGCAGGCCGAGCGAATTGGGGCCGAGCAGGCGGACGCCGGCATCGCGGCAGAGCCCGGCGATGCGTGCCTGCAGATCGCGGCCGGCCGCGTCGATCTCGGCGAAGCCCGCCGTCATGATCTGGATCGCCTTCACGCCCTTGGCGATACTGTCGCGCACCGCGGCCTCGACACCGGCCGCCGGCACGCAGATCACCGCCTGGTCGACCGAATGCGGGATGTCGCGCACGCTGGCGAACGCCGGCAGGCCCTGGATGGTCGTACCGCTCTTGTTGACGGGATAGATCGGCGGCTCGAAGCCGCCCTCGAGCATGAAGCGCAGCGGGCGTCCGCCGATGCGCTCGGGGTCGGAGGAGGCGCCGATCAGCGCGACCGAAGCGGGATGGAAGAGCGGATGGAGAGGATGCATGTTCGAAGGCTCCTCAATGCCGGATGGGCGCGGCCAGCCGGTCGAGATGCGCGAAGCGGTCGCCCCACAGCAGGCTGCACGACAAGGCATACATCGCGAGGCGAGCCGCCGGCAGCTCGCGCGACATCCCGATGCCGCCGTGCAGCTGGATGCAGGATTCGGCCGCCTGGCGCGCGGTGGTCGCGAGATAGAGCTTGACCAGCGAGTCCTGGCGCGCATCCGCATCGCCGGCCTCCAGCGCCAGCACGCGCTTTCGCACCATGCCGCGCACGTTCTCGTAGGCCACGTACATGTCGACGGTGCGGTGGCGCAGCGCCTGGAACGTGCCGAGCGCGACCCCGAACTGCTGGCGCATGTTCAGGTATTCGATCGTCTGCTCGACCATGGCGCCGATCGCGCCGACTATCTGCGCGCAGCTCACCAGCGCACCGACGGCCAGCGCATGCGCAGTGGCGGCGCGGGCCGTATCGCCGCGGGCGAGCACCGCCCCAGGGGCAATGCGAACGCCGGAGAGTTCGATGTCGGCCGTCTGCCGCGCGTCGATGCCGAGCCAGGCGCTCGCATGGCCGGGCAGCGCCTCGCGCGGAGCCAGGAGAAGCAGTTCCTCGCCGTCGCCAGTGCGTGCCAGGAAGACCAGGTGCGTGGCCGGCTCCGTTAAATCGACACCACGCAGGCAGCCGGTCAGCACGACACCGTCGCTATCGACCGTGGCGAGCGGCACGCCGGCCGTGTCTTCGTCCAGCACCGGGCAGACCGAGGCCTCACCCGCCGCCAGTGCCGGCAGCAGCGCCGCGGCAGCCGGCTGGTCGGCCAGCGCGCCCAGCAGGGCGGGCACGACGCCGCAGCGCGCGACCAGCGGCGCGGGCAGCCCATATCGGCCGGCCGCTTCGGCGATGGCAGCCACGTCGGCCAGCGAAGCGCCGGCGCCGCCATGGTCTTCCGGCACGAGCACGGCCTGCCAGCCGAGCGAAAGAAACTGCTGCCAGGCGGCGCTGGCCTTGTGCGATTCGAAGGTCTCGGTGACGGGCGCGGCCGCGGCCACGCGCAATGTGGTGTCGTACAGGTCGCCCGGAAACATCGGCGAGGCATGGAATGGCATGGGATCAGGCTCCGAAAATATCGCGTGCGATGACGTTCTTCTGGACCTCGCTCGTGCCGCCGGCGATGGTGCGCGATCGGTAGAACAGGTAGGTGTGGACCAGTTGCCGCAGCGGCTCAGCATCGTCGCCATCGGGTGCGACCGTGTCCACCAGGCGGGCCGCGTACTGCGGGCCTGCGATGTCGAGCGCGATGCCGACGATCTGCTGCGACAGCTCCGAGCAGAAGAGCTTGAGCGCCGACGACTTGGATGACGCGAGCGTGCCCTGCATCTCTTCCTGGATGGCCGACAACAGCATCTCGCGCGCACCCATCACGCCGGCCTGCGCGAGGTAGAGCCGCTCGAGCAGTACATGCTGGCTGGCTTGCGAACCCTTGCCTGCGACGCCGCGCTCGCGCAGCAATGCCTCGACCTGGTCCGCGAGGCGCGCGAGCCGCGGCACGGTGGCCGGCGAGAGCCGCTCGCGGTCGAGCAGGAACTTGGCGCACTTCCAGCCGCCGCCCTCCTCGCCCATCAGGTTGGCGCAAGGCACGCGCACGTCGTTGAAGAACACCTCGTTGACATGGTGCCAATGGTCGATGGTGGGAATGGGCCGCACCTCGATACCGGGTGAGTTCATGGGCACCAGCAACAACGAGATGCCGGCCTGCTTGCGGCCTTCGGTGGAGGTGCGCACGAGCGTGTACATCATGTCCGCCTCCTGCGCGTGCGAGGTCCAGATCTTCTGCCCGTTGATCACGTAGTGGTCGCCATCGCGCACGGCGGAGGTCTTCAGCGACGCGAGGTCGGAGCCCGCACCGGGCTCCGAGTAGCCCTGGCACCACCATTCGGTGCCGTCGAGGATGCGGGGCAGGTAGCGCTCCTTCTGTGCCTCGGTGCCGAAATGCATGATCACCGGCCCGATGTGGCCCAGGCCATGGTGGTATTGCGGCGGGCAGTCGGCCTCGGCCGTGACCTCCTCGAACAGGTAGCGCTGCTGCAAGTCCCAGCCGGTGCCGCCGTAGGCGACGGGCCAGTTGGGCGCGGCCCAGCCACGCGCATGGAGCTTCTTCTGCCACGCACTGTATTCCTTGCGCGTGACTTTCTGGTTGTTGCGCACCACGGCCTTCAGCGCCTCGGGGCATTCGCGCTCGGCGAAGTCGCGCAGCTCGGCGCGAAAGGCGGCGTAGGGATCCGCGCTGGCTGTCGGAGTGGAGTGGGTGTCTTGACTCGTCATGTCGGTGAAGGCTTCAGTGAAAGCTGCGTCCGCCATCGACGGCCAGCACAATGCCGGTCACGAAGGAGGACTCGCGTGAACTCAGGTACAGCGCGGCATACGCCATCTCGATCGGCTCGCCGATGCGCTTGAGCGCGTAGCGCGGGCCGACCTGCTCGCGCAGCACCTCGGCGCTGTAGCCCTGGCGGACCATGGGCGTGTCGACCGCGCCGGGGCAGATGGTGTTGGCGCGGATCGGCGCCCATTCGAGCGCCAGCGTCTTGGTCAGCGAAATGACGCCGGCCTTCGATGCCGCATAGGCGCCGCGCCGGGCGAAGGGTTGCAGGCCCTGGCCCGACGAAAAATTGACGATGGTCGCGTCGTTCGACGCACGCAGGTGCCTTTCCGCCGCGGCGCACACCAGGAAGCTGCCGGTCAGATTGACGTCGATCACGCGGCGCCAGTCGACCACGCTCAGCTCCGCGAGCAGGTCGGTGTTGGCGATGCCGGCCGCGTTGACGACACCRTCGAGACCGCCGAAGGCGGCCGACGCCGCATCGACCGCGCGGCGGACCGCGGCTTCGTCCGACACGTCGAGCTCGAACGACAACGCGTCGGCCTGCGGCAGCGCGGCGACGGGCTGGCGATCGGCCAGCGCCACACGCGCGCCCTCGGCGGCGAACAGCTCGGCGATCGCGGCGCCAATGCCCGACGCGGCGCCGGTGATGAAGATGCGCCTGCCTGCCAGGCGGGGCGCGCGAAGGTCGACGACGCGTGAGACGGTGGTCTGCATCTTGTTCAGTCGAGTTCGATGTGGCGCTGGCGGATCACGGGAGCCCAGCGGTCTGTCTCTCCCTGCAGGTAGGCCGCGAACTCAGCTGGCGTCTGCAGGCGCGGCTCGCCGCCGACCTTGTCGATGCCTTCGCGCACGGCCGGGGTTTCGAGCACGGCGCGCAGGTCGGCATAGATGCGCTGCTGCAGCGCGGGTGGGGTCTTGGAAGGCAGGAAGAAGCCGAACCACCCGCCCCCGGCGAAGCTGGCGAGCTCCGGCACGCCGGACTTGGCGATCGGCACTAGCTGCGGCGCGCGTGCAATCGGTTCCCGGCTCCCCACGCCCAGCACTTTCATGCGCCCAGCCTCGACATAAGCGAGTGAACCGGGAGAGTCGAACATCGCTTCGACCTGCCCGCCCATCAGATCGTTGAGCGCCGGCGCGTTGCCGCGATAGGGCACATGGACAATGGGTACGCCCACCATCGACGCCAGCATCTCCGCGCCGATGTGCGGGCTCGATCCGTTGCCTGACGATGCGAAGGTCACCTTGCCCGGGTTGCGCCGCATGTAGGCCACGAACTCCTGCATGTTGTTGGCTGGCACCTTCGTCGAGACGAACAGCAGGCTGGGTGCGTCGGCCACGATCGTCACCGGCACCAGCGCCTTCGGGTCGTAGGGCAGGTTCTTCATCATCAGCGGATTGGCCGTGTAGCCGAAGCCGGTGAGCAGCAGCGTGTAGCCGTCGCCGGCCGCTCTCGCCACCAGCGCGGTGCCGATGGTGGTGCCGCCACCGTTGCGGTTGTCGACCACGACCGGCTGGCCCCATCGCGCGGAAAGCGCCGGTCCGATGACCCGCGCCAGCTGATCGGTGAAGCCACCGGCGGCGTAGGGCACGACGATGGTGACCGGCTTGTCCGGAAAGGCCTGGGCAGGCCCCTGCGCGTGACCCGGTGCCGCCAGCATGGCCAGGCTGGACATGAGTGCGGTGATCAGGTTCCTGAAAGTCGACATGGCGGTGCGTCCGGTGCTGCTCTTGCAGAAAGTTTACTTTACGGCCGGTAAGTAAACGAGGCGGGTTTACCCGCAAGGAACGCACAAAGCCGCGCTACTTCTTGAGGGGTGGTTTGCCAGCGGCGCGCAGGCCGTTAAATGCCATGTCGAGGTATTGGTCGATCACTTGCCGGGTGCTCAGGCGCCCCCCTGGCGAATGCCACCGAGAGATGTGGTTGAGCATCGACAGCAGCATCCGGCCGGCCATGGCCGGGTCGACCGGGCGGAACTGGCCCTGCTCGATCGCTTCCGTGATGCAGCGACGCAGCAAATGCTCGTATTCATCGCGCAGGTGGACCGCGGCGCCGCGTGGGTCGACATCGCTGCCCGACCAGAAGGCGTTGGACCCTGCGATCCATGAATTGCGGCTGCGGTCGAGGAAGTCGGCCGACGACAGCATGAAGATGCGCACTTTCTCGGCCGGCGTTTGGCCGGCTGCCACCGCCTGGCCGACCGAATCGACCAGTGCCTGCATCGACTCGACCACGATGCGCTCGTAAAGAGCTTCCTTGTGGGGGAAGTGGTAGTAGAGCGCCGCCTTGGTGATCTGGGCCTCTTCGGCGATGTCGCGCAGCGACGTGCCCTCATAGCCCTTGCGTGCGAAAAGCCGGATCGCGATATCGATCAGTTGCTCCAGCCGCGCGTCCGATCGGCTTCTGACGACGTGTACGCGGCCTTTGCCTCGGGTTCGGTCAGTGACGGTCTCGTTCGGTGGCGATGACATGGGCGCAGGGGTCCTTTCAATGTGGATGATGGCGAGGCGCCTTGGTCAGGCGCCGCAGGCCCGCGACCCCAGGGCCGATGATGATATCAGCCGGGTTCAGGGTCGCGAACGGCCACCGCAGCATCATCCGCCCTTCAGCGCCCGACGTAGACCGGCTCGCGTTTCTCGAGGAAAGCACGCTGCGCCTCCTTCGAGTCCTCGGTCTTCGAGAGCGCCACGGTGTTGCCCTGCTCGTAGCGGTAAGCGTCGCGCATCGGCATCACCTGCGTCATGCGCGCGGCCTCCTTGGCGAGCCGCAATGCGATCGGGCTTTTCGACGCCATCTCGCGCGCAATCTCCATCGCGTACGGCATGAGTTGGTCGGCCGGCAGGCAGGCCTCGATCAGGCCCAGGCGATACAACTCCTGCGCGCTCACCTTCATGCCCGTGTAGAACATGCGGCGCGCGCGCGAGCGGCCGAACACGTCCTGCAGGAAGGTCACGCCGCCGGCCAGACCGACATTGATCTCCGGCATCGACACATAGG